>CAKSAI010000103.1 GCA_934434905.1 uncultured Lachnospiraceae bacterium
GTTATAAGCATAGCTTTCGTACCATGCCAGCTTTCTGTTTTGTTTCTTTCACTCATTCGGCTGTTCCAAGCCAGGCCCAATAAGTCCGAAGTGCCAGTCCGTGATGCATCTGATACGGGTGTCCTGCCACATGGTTCGGATGATCAAATGCTTTCTCATACACATTCTCCGCCAAAATGCTGCCATCTTCTTTGAGGATCCTCAGCCGAACCGTATATTCCCTGTCTTCACTCACCGCAAAATCCAACGGTGCCGCAAGAATCCGCGAATTGCCGGGTACCATCACGGGAATACATTCATTGACAATTATCTGTTCCCGGTCGTTCCATACCAGACATTCCACCACCACATTGCCAAGCGGATCCAACAGATCGTTGACTACCCAGATTCCCAGAGGCTTCTCCCGGGTAGCATCCATCATGACCGCAAGCGGCTGATTGCTCTCCACACAGGCTCGCTGCCCGGCCTTAGGAATGCCACACCTGTCATAAAGCCCAAAATGGCTGGTGGGTGCCACATCTGAAAACAGGAACTGATAATGACCGCCGCAGGGTGCAAATTTCTGCATCCGATAATGTTCGATAAAATATTTCATATAGCGGTACTGATATTCCTGAATCACATCGATTCCGTCCACTACCTGTCCAAGAATATTCACCAGCTCCGGATCCTTACGGAGCGTGGAATACACCGGTGGTGCATCCATGCCAAACTCGGTATTCAACTTTTCCTTCCAATCATGGATATTGGTGTAATGCGTGTGATGTCCATGCAACGAACCTTCATAATTATGGCTGTCCCCGCTGTTTGGATCATCGGCAGACCAGGAGCTCAAAATATATGGCCTGCCAGGATCAAGCTCTTCCACCAGCTTCATCATCTGCGGCCCCGGCCGCCTCGTCAGGTAGGAGTCCTGCCTCGGCTCATTCAACAGTACCCAGCAAAAGATCGACGGATGATCCTTTAGTCGCTTTACCGTATCGCCAAAAATCCGAAGTGCCCGCTCTGTCCATGCCTCGTCTGATGGATGCGTCCAGTTAAAATCAGAATCCTGCATCAGGAGAATCCCTGCTTCATCACACATGTCATAGAGCTCATCCCGCTCCGTATGTACATGGATTCTCCAGGAATTTAGTCCGCAGATCCTGGCGTTATCGATATCCCGCCGATAAATGTCCGAATTGTTCGCGGACACATATACATCCGGAAAGTAGGTAGCTCCCCGCAGATAAAGTTTTTCCCCGTTTAAAATGAAAAAAACCTCTTTTTCGTCTCGGAACAGTTCCAACCTGCGGATACCGAAATGCCTGGTCTTTTCCAGAAGCACCCTGCCATCTGCATGAAGTTGAATCGTGATGGAATAGCGATATGGTATCCCCCGCTCCCAGACAGTCCATAATCTTGGATGTGCAATTACCATTTCCGTGGAGAAAGTATTATCTCCTTTACCCAAATGAAAGCTTCCTTCTTCTTCTGCAACGGTTCTGATATCCCCTTCCAGCTTCACAGTCAGCGAATATGTTATATCCGTCTCATAATAACTATGAATATGGTAGCTTGGATAAAGCCGTGCTTCCTTATAATCTTCCGAAATTTCATACGGCACGGACGGATATTCACTTAATCTTACGCCCTCATTCACCTCTATCTCCACATCATTCCAGATTCCGATGGGATTGACATCCCGGGGAAGAAAAGTGTCAGAATGCTCGTAGGTTCCCTTCATCTGATCACGTATCAGGTGCAGGAATCTGTCGTTCTCCCCTCCCGGCGTGATATTATTCTCCCATGGTGCGCGAACCTTCACAATCAGCAGATTATCCTTCTTCTTCAGAATTCCGCCAACTTCAAAGGAAAAAGGATTCTGATAGCCTTCATGGCTGCCCAGATACACCTCATTCAGCCATACATCCGCGAAATAATCTACTCCGCGAAAAATAAGAGTCGCATATTCTCCGCACTCCGGCACATCAAACACGTTTCGATACCACCAGGGCGCAGCATTGAACTGCCGCAGGCCAAATCCATAATAAGGATTTTCCGCCAATGTCAACTGAAGATGCTCTAATCGGTCAATGGGCTGCCAAGGCGGCATTGCCGTCATCCCCGGCAAGCCGAACATCGTCGGGTCAAAATCATGCTTGTAAATTTCATAGCGTTCACCCAGTTCATGGATATCCTGAATGACGCCCCATCCTTTTTTTAACTGTATTATCATTTTCTCTCTCCTATCAATAATTATTCTGCAACAGTATTTCTGCCCTTTTCAAATATATACCCCTACTCTTTCACCGCTCCGATCACCATGCCATCTTTGATATGCCGCTGCAGAAAGGGGAATACGATCAACACCGGAATAATGGACAGGACAATCAGCGCGGCATTTACAGCCTGTCTTGGTGCTGCCTCCCCGCTGATGGCATCGGCAAAGGTGCTGGTAGTCTGCATCGCACTGTAAATATAGGTCTGCAGAGGATATTTATCTACATCCTTCATATAAATTAAGCCACCAAACCAATCGTTCCAATGTCCAACCAGGCACAACAGCGAAAGCGTGGCAATGGACGGCTTGGACAGCGGCAGGTAGATGCGGGTCAGGATTCTAAAATGAGAGGCTCCGTCTATGGCCGCCGACTCATGCATGGCATGAGGCAGCGTCCGAAAAAAATTCATCAAGATGATCATGTTTCCCACCGGAACACCGCCCAACACCAAGGCCCAGATCGTATCAGTCAGTCCCAGTTCCTTGACCAGTATATAGTATGGTATAAGTCCACCGCTAAACAGCATGGAAACGAAAAACACAACCACAAAAAACTGCCTTCCAAAGAATTCTTTTCTGTCCAGGGACAGCGGGTACGCCGCAGAAATTGTAAGCAGCATGCTCCAGAGCGTTCCAAGCGCCATCCGAAGCAGCGTGATTCCAAATGCCCGAAATACTGCAGAATCCCTCAGCATCTTCTTATACGCATCCACTTGGAATCCAATGGGCCACACCCCCACTGTACCAGCAGAGGTGGAGGCTGCGTCGCTAAAGGACACGGCCAGGATGTGCAGAAAGGGCGCAAGGCAAAGAACCGCCAACAGTGACAAGAACACAATGTTTATCACAGAAAACACCCGATATGATACGGATTCTTTCATTTTTGTCTTCTTCATGCTGCGCCTCCTAAAATACTTTGTAGCCTAGTTTCTTATCGGCAATCAGATATGAGAACCCGATGAGAACACAGGAGACTGCTGATTTAAATAATCCCACGGCAGTTCCGAAGGAGTACTGCCCTCCGATAAGGCCCACCCGATAGGCATAAGTGTCTATAATCTCCGCAGAACCGATCACCACGCTGTTGTACAGGTTAAACACCTGATCAAACCCAGCATTCAGAATATTTCCCAGATTCAGTATGGCAAGAAGCACCACAAAGGGCATAATACTCTTTAATGTGATATGCCAGGTCTGCTGCAGACGGTTTGCACCATCTATTTTCGCTGCCTCATATAATGTCGTGTCCACACCGCTGATAGCCGCCGAATACAAAATAGCCGAGAATCCTGCCTCCTGCCAAAGATTGCTGATGACAAGTATCGCCCGGAACCACACCTCATCTCCCATAAAGTAGATGGGAGTTTTCAATCCGAACGCCATCAGTAACTGATTGACAATCCCAGTCTTGGCAAACACGGATTTTACAAGCCCACCCAGAATAATCCAGGAGAGAAAATGCGGAAACACCAGCATGCACTGTATTGCCGATTTCGTCCGCCTGCTTTTCAGTTCATTCAACAACAGCGCAAGCAGAAGGGAAAACAGCAGCAGTGTAACTATCTTCAGTATGGCGATGATCAATGTGTTAGAAAGGATCTGATAAAAATCCTTCATACCAAACAACTTTTCAAAATACCTAAGTCCGACGAATTCCTGCCGGAACATGCTTTTTGTAGGATTGTACTTCTGAAAAGCCAGCACCACCCCATACATGGGCACATAGCTGAACAGAATGGTGGCAACAAATGCCGGTAGCATAATGAGATACAACTGTCCCGACCGTTTTAATCTCTGTACCATGTGTTCACCTCGTCAATAATCCGCTGACCACCTTCCTCATACCATTCTTTCACAAAGACATCAAAACTATCGATGGATTCACCCATGATAATGTTGGTATAGGTCTCCACCATCATCTTATCCAGCGTTACCTTATCAAAAGCTGCCTCCTCCGATAGCATCCCTTGAAAATCGTTGAATTGGAGATTTCCAAGATATTCGTCCATCACCGGTGCAGCGGAGGTGTAGATCTTATACAAAGTCCAACCCGAGCCGGAAACGTAATCGGTTGCCTGTGGATCCCGCAGGTATTCGTAGGTCATCTGTGAGAACGGATAGTTTTTGATTTCCTCATCTGGATTTTCAGCCGCCAGAACCTTTCGGATATCCTTTCCAATACTATTGAAAGTCAGAACTCCATCAAACTGGTAGGGCAATGCATATTCACCGATCAGATTTACGGACTTGTACTCACCTGTCATTTTTTCCGACAGCCAGGCAGTATACTCTCCTCCATCCGTCCACATCTCTGCCCACAGATTCATAGATTTCAGCAAGGCTTCCGGATGTTTGTAGCCCTTCCGAACCACCAGATACCCGTTTACATAGGTTGTTCCTTTGGGCTTTGCCGTACTTTTCTTATCAAGCGCCGGAAGCGGAAATGCTTCCCAATCTGCATCCTTATCATTCAAAAGGCTCCCTTTTAAAAGACCCGGATAAAAATACTGTCCAAACACAATCCCGTATTGACCCGTGGAGATCATCTCCTCCTCGGTGGAGCCCTTGGAGGCCCAGTCAGAATCAATCAGTCCGTTCTGAAACATCTCCTGCATGGCTTTAAGTGCTTCTTTCATCTCATCCGACACACCGGTGTAGATTAACTTTCCGGTCTCCTCATCCTCCACAAAATAATCATAATAGGAGCCAAACATCTGGGCAATGGAATCGAAAGAAACAGACCCCGCCCCCAGGAAACTAAACCCGGAGCTGCCATTGGCGCACAGACCACTGTCCTTCAATGCCTTGATATAAGCACAGAATTCTTCAAAAGTCGTGGGTGCACTCAATCCAAGCTTCTTCATCCAGTCTGTGCGGATCCACATAAAGCCGGTATTTCCGGCATAAGAAGACGTCAACGGAATTCCATAGAGCCGTCCATCCACTGTCGGATACTTCAGTAGCAGCTTATCGCCATACTCGATATTTTCCTTCAGCCGGTCACTGGCATAGTAATCATAATAATCCGTCAGATCCTCGATCTGGTCATTTTCCAGAAGCGTCTGCAGTTGACTGGCATCTACCAGAAATACATCCGGGAGGTCATTGCTGGCGATATCCAGATTCAGCTTGGTGAAATAACTGCTGTAGTCCGTTGTCCAGACTGATTCCCACTCCATATTAAGCTTTTCCTTATAAAATTCCCGGATAAAGTTCTCGGACTTGTTTTCCCCTCTGATATAAGTCACGCTTGGATTCTGATATCGTACCTGAGTCACTACCAGTGGCTCGTCATAGGGAACCAGCGGCCCGTCGTTTGGGTCAAAGATCTGCTTATCGGGCTTCTCCCCATCGCCGCCAGTCTTATTTCCGCAACCAGGGATCATGCTTACGGTCAGACAAAGCATAAGAATCAGTGCCAAAAATCGTGCTTGTTTTTTCATTCTTTCTTTCCTCCTGTGCATATTGTGTTTGACGCCTTGTGAACCATTCCACCGCTTTCTGTATTTACAGATGTACGCTAACTACCACCAGCGTCTTGTCAGCTCCTCCATATCCGGCTCCACCGGATCAGGTTCCAATCCCGGAATGTACTTACATGCCTCTGCAAGAATATCCGCATAATTTCCGTAGGCTCCGGATACATGATGGATATAGGGTCCCTCCACCAAATGATGCTCCCACTTGACCCAATCCCCTGTCTCGATCCAAACATAACTTCCCCTATTGTGCGGGCCTTCTGTGGTATGTACTTCTCCCAGAAGCAGACGATAACTGCCATGGTCGCCGTCAAAACGGGTAAGCGTAAGTGTTCCGTCCCGAAGCCTGTTCTGGACAATACCGAAATTCTCATCCGCCATATACGGATTCCCGCAAAATGAAACAGCGTGTCTGTCCTTCGCCAGTGACGGTGGAAAATTGCCACAGTGCCACAGCAGCTCTGCGTTATCATTGTCCGGATGGCGAATCGTCACATCGGCAAAGAACGGAACACTCTCTGACGCTGCTTGCAGCATAACAGCCGTCAC
The DNA here is from genome assembly GCA_934434905.1 of uncultured Lachnospiraceae bacterium. Taxonomy (GTDB): domain Bacteria; phylum Bacillota; class Clostridia; order Lachnospirales; family Lachnospiraceae; genus 14-2. Next base: position 6,292 of record CAKSAI010000103.1, read on the forward strand.
CGCACCGTGGATATCCGTCTCACAAGCCACCGGAATCCCTTCCTCCGTCAAAAGCGCATTTGCCAGACAAGGCATGATCCCGGTCTCTGCCTGCAGAGCGCTCCAGCACTGAATTGCAATCGCCTGACAGCTATAATGGTGGGCGAAGTGTTTCATTGCTTCCTTCAATGCCGCTGCCATTTCCGCCAAGTTCCGGGAAACAGTTCTATCCGCCTCCTGGATTGCTGCAACTGTCTCTCGATAATCCTCTTCTCCTTTTTCCTGAATACGCTTCATCTCGCTGGTAATATCCGGCAATGCAACCGGATATAAATGGATATTAAACTGTTCCAGCAACTCATTTTCATTACAGATAACGCTGGAAAAAGGTTCCGGCCTTGTAGATATCTGCAAGATCCGCAAATTTCTTATAGCCTTTACCACACGGCTGACTGCCAGGAATTTTTCAAACCCCCGGTGGAAGTCTGCACTGTCTATGGTGGAATTCGTCAGATATGTAAACGCCACATTATGTCGTCGCAAGACCTTCCCGGTTGCAAATAACCCACATTGAGTATCCCGGTTACGGATTCCCTCCGCGTCCGGTGCATCATCTCTGGGACCCCAGACAAGAACCGGAACGTCCAACGCCCGTGCCACCTGGGATACCAGGCTCTCCGAGCCAAAATTGCAATGCGGAAAAAACACCGCATCCACCTTTTCCCGGACAAACCGATCTATGACGGCTTCCAGATCTGTCTGGGAGCACAAAAGTCCTTCTTCATTTATGCCTGACAGATCAACGATATCCACCTGGTGTTTTTGCACGCTCCTCAAGATAAGTTCACGGTATTTTAATGCTTCCGTGCGGCTGAATACATCCCGTCTGGTGGGACAGAATCCCAGCTTCAAACTGCTCATACTACACCCTCTCTTTCTTTCCTTGCAAGCTTATCTCTAACAAACCCCAACATATATTCGGCTTCGCGATCCAGGACAGCTTCCCCTTCTTCTGTAATGAGATCCTTCCACACATAGATATCCCTGCCGACTTCTCCACCTGCTTTCACAAACAGCTCCGCTACGATCCTGCCTCTATAGTCTACCTCCCTCAGCGCGCCAAAGATCTCATCCCAGTCAAGATGGCCACGGCCAGGCGCTGTCCGGTTATTTTCTCCAATATGAAACCCGATGAGATGATCCGCAGCTGTGTGGATAGCATCTTTTATGGACGGCTCCTCAATATTCATATGATAAGTGTCCAAAAGAATCCCTACGTTTGGGCAATCCACTGCCTTCACATAATCCACTGCCTCTCTGGCGGTATTCAGTACCACTCCCTCGAATCGGTTGACTACCTCCACCGCATATTGAATTCCCAGGGAATCGGCAACAGGCGCCAGTTTTTTCATAGATGCTATGCTATACTCCGTCCGTGCTCTTTTATCCACCGTTCCCTCTGGAACGCCCCATGCCGCGTAGCTCACGCCGGAAATGATCTTTCCATCCTGGACAGCTACCTTCTTCAAAATATCCGTAAGGTACTGTATGCCCGCCATCCGCACGTAAGGATCATCCGAGGAGATATCATATCGGCTGTTTAATCCTAGGCTATAGGTAAGCTCGATTCCACAGTCGTCGGCCACTTTTTTGATATTTTTCAATTCTTCATCCGGGATATTCAGCAACGGCTGTGCCTGAAACTCCAGGACATCAAAGCCCAGTGCGGAAGCTTTTTTGATATACTTATAATAATTAGCATTCCAGTTCTTTTCCCAAAAATTCATAAAAATTCCAAGCTTGTTCATGATTTTTCCCTTTCTTTTTCTTATTGTTGTCCAATAACATCCAATACCGGTTTCTTTGAGCCATCAGAGCGCAATAACCCCCAGGAGCTCTCCATGGGGCAATAAGTATCCCCGCATTCCCAACAGGGACCATCCTTATCCACGTTGGAGAACCAGCACCAGCCAATAACCTCCGGATGACTCTTAAATATATCGATACAGATCTGCGCATACTCTGCCTGGGTCTGTTCCGTTCTCTCATGGCCGGTCCATTCATAGGAGAACCTTTTATTCCGGCAAACCGGTGAATTATAGGCAAGCCCCTGGCTGTCATTTGCCCGTTTTGTCTCGTCCCAGACATAGGACGAGTATGAAAATTCCGTGATCATGATCGGGACATTTGCCAAGTCATAGTACGTGGAGATATAATTTTCCCAATCCTCCGCGCCCCCTTCTACCAAGGTGCCGAAATAGCTGTCCAGCCCCAGATAATCCAGATTGGATTTTTCTCCATACAGCATAGGAATCAACCTCATCGCTCTATTCCGATCTGCTGTTCCGAAAATGTTGACACCACAATAGGCATTTTCATTTCCTGTTTTGATACCCTCTGCGCAGGTCTGAATATACCGAACAATCTGCTCATTTGTCATAGGGCCTGTAAAGGTTGTAAGATTTGGTTCGTTGGATATGATCCAGCAATTGCCGTACTCCTTCAAATCCTTGCCTATGTATTCACATCCCTGCCGGATCAACTTATAAAAATACTCATCGTCATAATTTTCAAAGACAGCTGGCAGATACGACATCCATTCCACCTGCCCCGTCGTTTGGTTATACGCATTTCCACCCGGGGTAAAGGACTGGCACACTGGTTCCAAACCACTCTTTGCAATGAGCTTTACCGCCCTTTTTGCATTAAGGTAATTACTTGACATATTTCCTCCGGCATCAAAGGGATAAGGTATGTGAACCTTTACAAAGGTGATTCCAGCCTTCTTCAATGTCGCAAGACTTTCCTCCGTCAAAGTATTCAGTTCCGTAACCGCCACTCCGCTACCGTTTTTCATCATTTGTAGCTCACCTGCCCCTGTCGTCTGCTCGCGCCCATTCTCTGAGTTGTCGGTAGAAACCGTACCAGGAGTCCGATCTCCATCAGCTTCTACGGTATCGCCATTTTTCCCCTCATTTTGTTTGTCCTGTCTGCATCCTGTCAAGAGTAGCAGAATCAATACAAGAATTACACTAACCAACTGTCTCCGCCCTGATCTTCTCTTTTTCACAGCATCCTCCTTTTCATCCATCAAACGATTCAACTCTTGTTGTTTTCTTACACTTATTATACCCAGCCCTTTCACGGCCTCACAAGAAGAAATAGCAACAAAACCTTACTTTTTCTACGCCAGTCCGAGAAATTATTTTGACAGTTTATCCGCTTCATTGGTATAATCAAAATAAAGTTTATCTTTCTGTTAATTAACAAGGGGGAAACACAAATGAACCTAACAAAGAATAAGAATCTTTCCCGGCTCAGAGATCACCTTTTCAGTAATCTTCTGGAGGGATATGATATTCCAAAGGATATTGACAATACCATGAATTTTCTGGGGCTCTACTCAGATTCATGCAAATACTACCTTGCACTGGTCATCTCCTTCTCACCGGTTTTTCCCGAAGCCA
>CAKSAI010000104.1 GCA_934434905.1 uncultured Lachnospiraceae bacterium
GTTTTTATGTTATTTTCAAGCACAAAACCACATAAAAATTACAAAAACAACAGAAAATCAAAACAGAGGCCACACAGAATCCGCCTGATGCGTCCTTCTGCCTGCCTCTGTCATTTGAAGCGTTCAAAGATATCCAGCGTCTGTCATTTACAACGTTCCCGGATATCTAGCGCATAGAGAATATCTCCATCGCCTTCTTGCAATTTTCCTTCATCGCCTGGGTTCCCCACTGCACAATATCATGATACATGATGGGGGTATCCTTACCGCTCTCCACCAGAGAATAGCAATACTTGTAATGTTTGCCGTCCTTTTCCACGGGGATACACCCCATCCGGAACTGGCTGGCAATGGTCTCTCCGCCTGCCATGGCCATGTAAGTATAGTAGTTGACCTTGCGCACACCCTTTGCGATAGCCTTGCGGAAATCCTCCGGGCTGACGCCGGAGCCGCCATGCATGACTACCGGGATATTGGCCTGCTTGCGCACATTCTCCACAACGGAAAAGTCCAGCTTGGGCTTGCTCAAATAAACGCCGTGGGTCGTGCCGAAGGAACACGCCAGCGCGTCGATCCCGGTACCTTCCACAAAGCGCTTTGCCTCCTCCGGATCGGTGTAGATCTTCTCCGGATCAGCGCCATTTCCCGCTGTACCGGATCCTGTCTCCCGCTTTCCCATACAGCCGATCTCCGCCTCCACGGAGGCTCCGGTCTGTCTGGCGAAGGAAACCGCAAGCCTGGTATTTTCCAGATTTTCCTGAAATGGTAACACGGAGCCGTCATACATGACGGAGGTAAAGCCAAGGCTTAACGCCTTGCACACATAGTCCAGCGTCTCGCCATGATCCAGATGTACACAGACCGGAACCTTGGCTCGTTCTGCAAGCTCCAGCATGATGGGACCGATCACCGAGATGGGCATAATCTCCTCATGCACCTGGGCGTGCTGGATGATTACAGGCACATCCAGCTCCTCCGCCGCACCGATCACCGCCATGACCGATTCCAGATTCGGTGTATTAAAGGATCCGGCTGCACATTTTCGCGCTTCGCAAAGATTTAATATCTGTTTCAAAGTAACTAACATTCTAAACTCCTCATTCCTGCGAATCCAGCATTCGCACTTTCACCTGATATTTCTTCTGTTCACCCGGTGCGAGGAACTTAAGCATTCCCTTCCGGCGCATCACGTCGCGTCCGTCCGGATAGCAGTTCCCGCATTCCAATCCCATTACATAATCCCGCACGCCCATCATCTTCCACTCCACAAAGCCATCCAGCTCCTTGGCATTGAAGGTGATCTCCAGGCCCTGCCCCAGCTTGGGCTGATAGATGGATGCCTTTCCGTTTTCATCCGGGAACTTGTGATAATAGCAACGCTCCTGATACCCCGCTTCCGGCTTGATCGCCTTGCTCCAGTTGGCAAGATCCTCCGCCGCATGATCATCGCGCGGCTCGACCCGGGCAGACGGAACCGTTATCACGCTGTCCTCATCCAGCAGCGGATATCCCATATTCATATGATACAGGATCTCAAAAGGCTGGGTGGTATCCCCGGTATTCTCGATAACATCCGTGATGACAAATTCATTCTTCTGTGTGCTCACGCGAAGCTCTCTGGTAAGCCGTAGCTTCCGGGCAAAAAGAACCTCGTCCTTCGTCACGGCACGCACCACCAGATCTTCCCCTTCCTGGCAGAAGTAGCTGTGCTCCGAGGGTGTATTCGCAATCGTGCCGTGCAGCGGCAGCAGCTCGCCTCCATCCTCACAGGGTGAGCCCACAGCCTCCAGACCGCAGGTGGTTAAGAACCCTGCCGTAAAGGATTTCAGCCAGTTCGTTCCCGTCGCCTGGTAAAAAGCTGGGGCCACATATCCACAGGGTGAAAAATAAGACATATTGATCCCGCGGTAGCGAAGTCTCGCGATATCTGCACAGCGATCCGGTGAAACCGTAAGCTCCAGTCCCTTCCCGTTGTTGATCTCGTACAGGCGCATCCCATCGCCCTTTCCGCCCACCAGGCGGTGTTCCTCCACACCATAAAGCTGACTTTCGTGTCCGATATACGGATTAACCATATCCATTTCCTCCTTTAGACCAGCGGCCGCACCGCATCGTAGAGCTGCCGGTATCGCTGATAAATCTTTTTGTACTTTTTGTGCATTTGAGGATTCGGCTCATATATCTTCTTTTTCTCCACCATATGGCCTGCCGCATCCTCCAGGCCATTATAACACCCAACTGCGATTCCAGTCAACATGGCACTCCCCACGGTTCCGGCATCCGCAGTCGCCAGCGCAGTGATCGGAATATTCAGCATATCTGCCTTCATCTGCATAAAGGCTTCTGATTTGGCACCTCCACCCGTGGCGTGAAGCATCTTAAAATGAATCCCGGACGCCTTCAGCCATTCCATGTTCAGAACCATCTCATAGACTACACCTTCCATACAGGCACAGTAGATATCACTGACCGTCGAAGCTGTGGTCAAGCCCAGGATTGCGCCCTTAGAGCCGGTATCCATATAGGGTGTGGCCGCTCCCGCGAAATGCGGCAGCACCAGCATACCCGTTGGCTTCGCAGCTCCCTGCTCCAGCAGTTCGTTCACAGAGATTCCACGCTCCGCAGCCAGCTCCTTCTCTTTTTTCGCCAGGGTATCCACACACCACTGGATCAGCGCCCCTCCGGTATAGGAAAATGCATATGCCACGTATTTTCCCGGGATCACATAAGGAACCACTGCATAATTGCCATCATACATGGCTCGAAGCTCCGGGATACTGTCATAGACCGGAACCATACACTCCACCGTTCCGGCACCGTCCATGGCGATATCCGAGGTAAAGACTCCGGCACCCACTGTGGCCGCGATCTGGTCATGGCTGATGGATACAATCTGAAGCTCCGGCGAGAATCCCATCTCCGCTGCAAGCTTAGGCAGGATCCTGCCTGCCGAGGTTCCGGTAGGCACAGGCCTTGACATGAGCCCCATATCCACACCTGCCAGCCGGAAGATCTCTTCGCTCCAGTTCAGTGCTGTGATATCGAAAGCCATAGTTCTGGCCGCCAGCGAGTAATCGATCTGGGCATTTCCGGTCAGATGAAATACCACAAAATCGCCCATCAGAAAAGCATGGCGCGCCTGACTGTAGATTTCATTCCGATGCTTTTTCATCCACATCAGCTTGGAGATACTGTACATCTCATGGGGCTTTAACCCGGTAATGGAGGCAATATTCCTGCCGCCAAGCTTCTCTGTCAGTTCCCGGCACTCCTCACTTCCTCTGGGATCGGTGTAGAGCAGAGCCGCATGCAGCGGATTTCCTGCATCGTCGGTCAGGACAAAGGTTTCGCCAAAGCTGGTGACGCCGATTCCCGCGATATCCGGATGCTTTGCTGCAATCTCCTTCATCACGGACATCACCGCCGTAAGTATCGTCTCCGCCTGCACCTCATGGACGCTTCCGCCCCGCTTCACCGGATAATCCCGATATGCTTTGTCCAGGAAAGCACCGTTGCTCTCAAATACCGTCAATTTGCATCCGGTAGTTCCGATATCCAGTCCTGCTATCTTCATGGCATCCTCCTTCCTGCACTCCGTGAAACACGGCTGCGACTGTTTTTCTCATTGTTTCACTCAATATCCACCCAGTCATATCCCAGATAAGTAGTGAAAGCTTCCTTCAATATCTCTCTCATATGCCCCACGCCCACGGATGTGTGGTGCTTGAAACCGCCTCTCGCCAGCCGGATCAGCTTATTCTGCAGATCAGGAATCTCTGCCACTCCGCCGCAGCCGAAGAATCCCTCCTCGATGGGATCGTCCGTGAATCTTGCTTCGCTGGCATACACAAGGATCTTTCCGTCCTTGGTCTGACAGTTGGAAAAGGTCATCTCATAGGGCCGGATCCGTCCCTCGTTGCTGCCCCATCCGGAGCCGGGATCGCCCTTGGCAAACATCTTATGCTCTGTGACCGTTCCCTTCCCCGTCATCAGAGACTGTGCCACCGGGCCGCAATGGAACAGAATCACCTTGTTCTCATCCTCACCATAGTTATTGTTCCAGTCCAGAACAGCGGTAGGCTGTCCGCTGGCAAGATTCATCGCCCGCATAGTCAGCGCGGAGCACATATCGATCTCGCAGGATGCCACGATTCCTCTGTCATTCAGTTCACTTAGAAGCACACAGGGACAGATGCGCAGCATCGTCTCCATCTCATTCCAACACCGCAATGTCAGTGCGTCCAGATGATATTCCTCAATATATTCGTCGAGAACCACGGACACCTTCGCCAAGGTCCGCATGTTGCTGTCCGGTACCATAGAGCAGTCCGTATAGTTTTTCAGGCGCTCCTCTTTGTCCAGAACAGCTTTGTCGTCATCCGCCTTCTGTCCCACCTTGAAAAATACCTCGGACAGATCGAAGGATTCTACGTTGATGCCATATTTCTGCAGTGTGATCTCGTCGAAGCGCACGGTCTTAAACGCGGTGGTTCTTGCACCGATACAGCCCACATTGAAGCGCTTCATGCCCTTCACCACCCGGCAGATAGCTGCAAAGTCCCGGAGGTTCCCGGCAAAGGCCTCCGACAGCGGGTGTACCACATGGGGCTTCATCACCGTGAAAGGCACCTGATACTGGGTGAAAACATCGGTCACGGAAAATTTTCCGCAATAGGCATCCCGCCGATGTGCAAAGTCCAGCTTCCCGATCTCATCCGGATAGGCCTGCATCAGGATCGGCACGCCCGCATCCTGCAGAGCCGTGATGGCTCCGTTCTCATCTGCGAAAATCGGCATGGAGAAGATCACTCCATCGAACTCACCTTCATGCTCCTTCAGCCATTTTGCATACAGAAGGCCTTCATCCCTGGTCTCCACACCGCCATACCGGGTCAGCCCGGGATCCATGGCGATATAGTCGTATCCGGCATCCGTCACGGCCTTGATCATGTCCTCTCTGGCACCGTAGATCAGCTCTCCCGGCATAAATCCCCGGTTGCAGAAGCAGAGTGCAAAGGTCATTTTCTTCATTTTGTTCATCTCCTTGTCTGTTGTTTTTTTCATTATATTGCTTTAAAAGGGATAAATATATAGTGTTCCGTTCTTTTTACTTTGATTTTGTTCGCAGATTTGGTATAATAAGAAATATTAAAAGACAAGGGGGCTTTTCCATGATCTCCACCTACAACCTGACAAAACTGAATTCCCTGCTGAAGGATTTCTTCACTTTGACGCAGATTCGGATTACCGTGTTTGACGAGACCTTCCAGGAACTGGCCGCCTATCCTGCAGACATCTCTTCCTTCTGCCGGATCATCCGCACGGACAAGGCCGCCGAGGTCAAATGCCGCCAGTGTGACGAGCGCGCCTGTGAGATTGCCAGCAGGAGACGTTCCCCCTATATCTACCGCTGCCACGCAGGTCTGACGGAGTGCATCGCACCGCTTTATCTTGGGAATATCGTGATCGGATATCTGCTATTCGGACAGGTATTTTCCTATAAGACCCACGAGGAGGGCTGGGAGATCATAGGGGAGCTGTGCCATTCTTATCAGGTAGACCATGCAAAACTAAAAGAAGCCTGCTTAGAGCGGCCCGTTATCTTAGAGGATTATATTACCTCTGCCTCCAACATTCTTATGGCGGTGGCATCTTATCTGTGCATGGAACGCATGGCGATCATCCGCCACAAGGAGCTGCCGGTGCAGATTGACGAATATATTTTGGAGCATTATACGGAAAATATCAGTGTTACTTCGATCTGTCAGTATTTTCAGATTGGAAAGACGTATCTCTATGAGATTGGGAAGCAGTGCTACGGTATAGGCATCGCAGAGCACATCCGCAATCTGCGCATTGAGAAAGCCAAGACTCTGCTGGTGGAAGCGCCCGAACTTCATATCGATGAGGTCGCTTCCCGCTGCGGTTTTAGCGATTATAATTATTTTATTACCATGTTCAAGCGGGAGGTGGGGATGTCGCCGAAGAGGTTTCAGCATTGCTCCTATAACGCCTAAAAAGGTCTTGCTCACGCAAGACCTTTTACAAGCACAACTTTTTACTTCTTCCTTGCCGCCAGTTCTCCATTCGTCACATCAATGAGAATGGTATCACCTGCACCCACCGCATCCGACAGGATCAGCTTGGCAGCCAGTGTCTCAACCGTCTTCTGCAAGTAACGCTTCAGCGGCCGTGCGCCGTATATCGGATCGTAACCATGATCCACCACGTAAGCTTCCGCCTCGCCGGTCAGCTCAACCGAAACCTCACGATCCGCAAGACGACGGTTCAGATCTGCCATCAGCAGATGAATGATGTTACCGATATTATCCTTTGTCAACGGCTTGAACATAATGATCTCGTCCAGACGGTTCAGAAACTCCGGTCGGAAATTCCCTCGAAGCTCCGCCATTACCGCTTCCTCGCATTCCGGTGTGATCTCACCGTCTGCCTCAATGCCTTCCAACAGATGGGCCGAGCCCAGATTGGAGGTCATGATCAGAATGGTATTCTTGAAGTCCACGGTACGTCCCTGGGAATCCGTGATACGTCCATCGTCCAGCACCTGCAGCAGCACATTGAACACATCCGGATGAGCCTTCTCCACTTCATCAAACAACACCACAGAATAGGGCTTTCTCCGAACGGCCTCCGTAAGCTGACCGCCCTCCTCATAACCTACATATCCGGGAGGCGCTCCGATCAGACGGGACACGGAGTATTTCTCCATGTACTCACTCATATCGATACGCACCATGTTATTCTCATCATCGAACAGACTAGCCGCAAGCGCCTTGGCAAGCTCTGTCTTACCTACGCCGGTGGGTCCTAAGAACAGGAAGGATCCGATTGGCTTCGTGGGATCCTTGATCCCCGCCTTAGACCGGATGATAGCCTCCGTCACCTTAGTCACTGCCTCGTCCTGGCCGATAACACGTTTATGAAGTTCATCGTCCAGGTGCAGCGTCTTGTTCCGCTCGCTCTCGGTCAGCTTCGCCACCGGAATCCCGGTCCATCTTGAAATGATCCTGGCTATCTCCTCATCGCTGACATTCTCATGCGCAAGCTGTAAGGATTCACCCTTCAGCTTCTCCTCTTCAATCGCCAGCTCCTGCTGGATCTGCGGGCGTCTGCCATACTGCAGCTCCGCAGCCTTCTCCAGGTCATAATTCTGCTGTGCCTTGCTGATCTCACTGTTGATGGACTCCAGTTCTTCCCGCAATTTATGCACATGCTCAATAGACTTCTTCTCGTTGTCCCACTGAGCCTTCTTGTTCTGGAACTCGTTCTTGAGTTCTGCCAGCTCCTTCTGGAGGTTCGCCAGACGATCCTGGCTCAAGTGATCCTCCTCCTTCTTAAGCGCTGCCTCCTCAATCTCCATCTGCATGATACGACGCTGCAGCTCATCCAATTCTGTAGGCATGGAATCCAGTTCCGTCTTGATCAGGGCACAGGCCTCGTCCACCAGATCAATGGCTTTATCCGGCAGAAAACGGTCCGAAATGTACCGATTGGATAAAACGGCTGCGGATACCAGCGCCGAGTCCGTGATCTTCACGCCATGGAACACTTCATAACGCTCCTTCAGACCACGAAGAATCGAGATGGTATCCTCTACCGTGGGTTCATCCACATGTACCGGCTGGAACCGCCGCTCCAGAGCAGCATCCTTCTCGATATATTCCCGGTACTCATCCAGGGTCGTTGCACCGATACAATGAAGCTCACCACGCGCCAGCATGGGCTTTAACATATTCCCGGCGTCCATGGCACCGTCTGTCTTGCCTGCTCCCACGATGGTGTGCAGCTCATCGATGAAAAGGATGATCTCGCCATCGCTCTTCTTGATCTCATCCAGCACCGCCTTCAAACGCTCTTCAAATTCGCCACGGTACTTGGCACCGGCCACCAATGCACCCATATCCAGCGCAAAAAGCCTCTTATCCTTCAGTCCCTCCGGCACATCTCCGCGGACGATACGCTGTGCCAGGCCCTCTACCACGGCAGTCTTACCGACACCGGGTTCACCGATAAGAACCGGATTATTCTTCGTTTTCCGGGACAGGATACGAATCACATTCCGAATCTCGCTGTCACGGCCAATCACCGGATCCAGCTTCTGCTCCCTGGCCCGTTCTACCATATCGTAGCCATACTTCTCCAGTGTATCATAGGTTGCCTCCGGGTTATCGGAAACCACACGCTGATTGCCACGTACCGTAGACAATGCCTGTAAGAAACGATCTCTGGTGATGCCGTATTCTTTGAAGATCTCCTTCATGGCCTGGTTCGGATATTTAATCAATGTCAAAAACAGATGCTCCACGGAAACATACTCGTCTCCCATCTGCTTTGCCTCATCCTCGGCATTTATCAGCACCTTGTTCAGGTTCTGTCCAATGTAGACCTGCCCGCCGGACACCTTCACCCGCTTCGCCAGATGATCAATGGCGTTGTTGGTAAAGTGCTGCCGATCGATCTCCATCTTCTCGATCATCTTCGGGATCAAACCGTCCTCCTGCTCAAGCAGGGCCACCAGCAGGTGCTCCTGTTCAATCTCCTGATTCCCGTATTCATAAGCCAGCTTCTCGCACTGATTAATGGCTTCGATTGATTTCTGTGTAAATTTTTGAATATTCATAATGACTCCTCCTTTGCTATGGAGTTTTTATTTCTTTGTTATAGTGATACTATAACACCGCTTGTTAGCACTGTCAAGAGGTGAGTGCTAATTTTTTATAAAAAAATTATAAATTTTGATAAAGTTTGACACCAATGGATATCAATGGTATAGTATCTATAGTGGTTGCGCTGTGGAAACTTGCGATGCCCACAGCCGAAGGAGCTCATGCGTGGGCTCTTTTTTTACCCACGAGGAGGACTCAAATATGTGGATTTGTCAACGCGCAGGGTGGCAAAATATATATTGGAACACGAGATGACAGAACAGTCATTGGCATTGCTAATTCAAAAAAATTGCTTGAAGATATTATGGTGAAATTTAAGGCTCTTCAAAGTGCCAAAGTGATAGATTCTAAAACGCCAAACCGCCAAAGTGGCGTTTTGGATAGCACTGTCGAATTGATAACAACTGATTGATTAGGAGCAGAACATGGGAAATGAATCTGGCGAATGGATTATGTATGGCGTGGATTGGGATGACCCAGAGTGCATACATACAGTAGAAGAAGCAATTTCATATATTAACGAGGTCGGTTTTTTACCGCTTTTTAAGAATGATATTCCCGGCTTCTCGCTGGAAGAGCGAACGGTACCGGAATATTGGTGGTGTGATGACCCGAAGAGAGATCCGTGGATGTGGCGGGCTATTATTGCAAGGCGACATGACATCGTATATGGCAAGTTCTTTGATAAGAAGGCTGGTTTTATTTCGAAGAAATGGCTGCCGGTATTTGCGAACTATCGTAGAGACGGATACGATTTCGATGCGTTGTATGAGGATGGCAAAGCACCGAACAAGTATAAGAAGATCATGGATAATTTCATGGAAGATAAAGAAGACGCGGAAATCTATTCCAATGAATTAAAAAAGCAGGCAGGATTTGGCAAGGGCGGAGAGAAGGGATTTGATGGCGCCATTACGAATCTTATGATGCAGTTGTATCTTTGTAAC
>CAKSAI010000105.1 GCA_934434905.1 uncultured Lachnospiraceae bacterium
CCTGGGCGACTCATTGGCATGAATACTATGAGATTGAGATTATCCTGAATGGTTCCAATGAATGTCACTATATGTTAAATGAAACCAAGTATGAGCTTGAACGCTATAACGCCTTTTTTCTGACCCCGGTTGACTTTCATCAGCTTTCCTTTGAAGCGCCTACCGAGATCATCAACATCTCCTTTGATGAGACCATGCTGTCCGACCGATATCTGTCGCTGGTCGCAAGCCCCAGCATGAAGCATGCCTTTTGTTTTGAGAAGGATGAGCTGGAGCGTCTGCTGATGGCTGTGACGCTTCTTCTTCACGAATGGCATACCGACGGAAATTGTCAGAAGCAGCTTTTTGAATATATCCTGGAATACTTTTTCCGAAGCAATACCAACCGGGATTCCGGCAAAGGCCACAGTGAGCAGCTTTCCGGGATTCAGAAAGCCATTCTCTACATGGAGGTACACTTCCGGGAGAAAATCACCCTGCCCGCTCTGGCGCAGCAGGCAGGACTGCATCCCAATTATTTCAGTGAACTCTTCCGAAAGGTCACAGGAAAGACGTATATTGAAAAGCTGAACCAGCTTCGCATCGATTACGCATGCGTGCTTCTGCGCAATGGCTTCGCCGTGAGCAACGCCTGCTTTTCCTCAGGCTTTGGATCCCTTTCCAACTTCCTTGCAACCTTTAAGGCAAGATTTGGGATCTCACCCAACGAATACAAGCAGCTACATGCAGAAAAGATTCGGAATGAACGGGCGTAACGCCTGTCATTCCGAATCTTTCATTTCTAAACCTGTTATTTCAAACCTTCCTGCTCTCGCAGCTACTCACTTCTCCGCCAGCTCTTCCCAGACCGCGTACAGTTCCTCTGCCCGCGACTTCGCTTCCTCATACTCACGCTGCAGCTCGCCAAGCCGTACCGCGTCCGTAGCGATCTCCGGCTCGGCAAACAGCTCCTCCAATTCTGCGATCCGCCCTTCCACGGTCTCGATCTCCGCTTCCGTCCGCTTCAATTCGTTCTCAAGCTTCCGCTTTCTGGCCTGCTCTTCCTTCTGCTGCTTCCAGTCCAGCTTGACATCGCTCTCTCCCGGAATGTCTTCCCGGATCGAAGGAGCACCGCCCTTCGGGCTGGCATAAACCTCCGTCAGCTCCCTGCATTTTTCCATATAATAATCATAATTACCCAGATAATTCACCAGCACCTCGTTGGTGAGATTCAGGATCCGGGTAGCCACCTGATTGATAAAATACCGATCATGGGAGACAAACAGCACAGTCCCTGTATAACGGTTTAACACCTGTTCCAGGATCTCCTTCGAGGTGATGTCCAGATGGTTGGTAGGCTCATCTAAGATCAGCAGGTTGGCTTCGGACAGCATGAGCTTCGCCAGGGACACGCGCCCCCGCTCGCCGCCGCTTAAGTCTCCCACCCGCTTAAACACATCATCTCCGGTGAAAAGGAAGGCTGCCAGCACATTTCGGATCTCCGTGTTGGTAAGCCCCGGATATGCGTCGGAGATCTCCTCCATCAGGTTCTTCTCCATGTGCAGCACCTGGTGCTCCTGATCATAATATCCGATATGCACATTGGCTCCCAGCGTCACCGTTCCATGATCGGCAGGAACCATCTCATTGATGATCTTAAGGATCGTGGTCTTCCCGGTTCCGTTGTCCCCGATCAGCGCCACTCGCTCGCCTCGCTTGATCTCAAAGCTCAGATCGCAAAAAAGCTGCTGACCGGGATAGGCCTTGGACAGCTGCTCGCAGCTCAACACATCGTTGCCGCTTGTGATCCTTGGCTCCAGCTTCAGCTTGATGTCGGTATTTTCCTCCGTCGGCCGATCCAGGCGTTCGATCTTATTCAGCATTTTTTCTCTGGACTCGGCACGCTTGATGGACTTCTCCCGGTTGAAGGATTTCAGCTTGGCAATGACCTCCTCCTGATGGCGGATCTCCCGCTGCTGGTTGTAATATTGCTTTAAGAGAGCCTCCCGGACCTGTGCCCTACGCCCGGCATATGCAGAATAATTTCCCGGATATACGCTGACATGCCCCTGATCCAGCTCAATGACCTTCGATACCACCTTGTCCAGAAAATATCGGTCGTGAGAGACGATCACCACCGCGCCCCGGTAGGCCAGAAGAAAGCCCTCCAGCCAGGAGATGGCTCCGATATCCAGATGGTTGGTCGGCTCATCCAGGAGAATAATGTCCGGCCGCATCACCAGAAGCTTACCCAGACAAACTCTGGTTCGCTGACCGCCGGACAGCTCCTGCATCCTCTTCGTGAACTCCTCTTCCGAGAAGCCGAGGCCCTTAAGGACCCCGGCGATCTCACTCTTATAGGTATAGCCGTCCAACTGTTCGAACTCATGATGCAGCTTGTTGTAGCTGTCCATGAACGCCTCCAGTTGCTCCGGCAAAACACTTTTCATCTCCTCTTCCATCTTCCGCAGACGCTCTTCCAGAGAGATCACATACGCCTTTGCCGACAATACCTCTTCGTAAATGGTATGGTTTCCTGTAATGTCCGGGTTCTGCGGCAGATAGCCGATGGTCTTTCCTCTGGCGATCACGACCTCCCCGCTGTCCGCGGACAGCTCCTGCATGATGATGCGAAGAAGCGTTGTCTTTCCTGCGCCGTTGATTCCCACAATAGCGGCTTTTTCGCCCGCCTCGATGTGAAAGCTGGCATTCTTGATAATCTCGTCCGTGCCAAAGGATTTACATATATTCTGGCATGCGAAAACCATGATGTCCTCCTGCTCCTACAGCATGTCCGTAAGTGTCGCGCGGATCGCCCGGATGAAGTCCTGACTGTTCAGTACCGTCGGGTTCTCCAGCGTGGTGATCAGCGCCAGATCCTTGGTCATCTTCCCGCTCTCAATGGTAGCAAGGCATGCCTGCTCCAGCTTGTCCGCGAAATCACTCAAGGCTGCGTTGCCGTCCAGTTCTCCGCGCTTACGCAGGGCTCCTGTCCAGGCAAAGATCGTCGCCACGGAATTCGTAGAGGTCTCCTCGCCCTTTAAATGCTTATAATAATGGCGCTGCACTGTTCCGTGTGCGGCCTCATACTCATAATACCCCTCCGGTGATACCAGCACGGAGGTCATCATCGCCAGGGAACCGCAGGCGCTGGAGATCATGTCACTCATCACATCGCCGTCATAATTCTTGCAGGCCCAGATAAATCCGCCCTCCGCCTTCATGACACGGGCCACCGCGTCATCGATCAGCGTGTAGAAATATTCGATCCCGGCCGTCTTGAACTTGCTGTCATATTCCGCATCGTAGATCTCCTGGAAGATATCCTTAAAGGTATGATCATACTTCTTGGAGATGGTATCCTTGGTGGCAAACCACAGATCCTGCTTCGTATCCAGAGCATAGTTAAAGCAGCTTCTGGCGAAGCTTTCGATGGAATGATCCAGGTTATGCTGTCCCTGGACAACGCCCGGACCTGCAAATTCATGGATCAGCTCACGAACCTCGGTCCCGTCCGCAGCCGTATAGACCAGCTCACACTTTCCGGGTCCCGGAATCTTCATCTCTGTAGCCTTGTATACATCGCCGTAGGCATGACGGGCGATGGTGATGGGCTTCTTCCAGTTCCGAACACAGGGTTCGATGCCTTTTACCCGGATGGGCGCACGGAAAACCGTACCGTCCAGGATAGCCCGGATGGTACCGTTGGGGCTTTTCCACATCTCCTTTAAATGATATTCCGTCATACGGGCAGCGTTGGGGGTGATGGTAGCGCACTTAACCGCCACACCATACTTCTTCGTTGCCTCTGCGGAATCAAAGGTCACCTGGTCATCCGTCTCGTTGCGGTGTTCAAGACCCAGGTCATAATATTCTGTCTTCAGATCGATAAATGGCAATAACAGTTCCTCTTTGATCATCTTCCACAGAATTCTTGTCATCTCGTCTCCGTCCATCTCTACCAAAGGTGTTGTCATCTTAATCTTATCCATGTTCGTCCTCCATTCACTTTTGTTGTAATATATCATCCCACCCATGATGATCGATATTCTCAATGGTATTCATCATATGATGGTTTGCAAGCTGCTCCGCCTTGGCGGCGTCCTTCTCCTTTAAGGCATTTAAGATCTGCCTGTGCTCCTCATTGGACTTCACGCTGCGCTCCGGATCCCGCCAGGTCACCCGGCGTACCCGCTCCACATAATGGTGGAAGTCGCTGAGCACATGCTCCAGTATCTTACTGCTGGAGGCCAGATACAGTTGCTCGTGAAACCGATTATCCAACTCCACAAGCTGATCGTAGTGCTTCCGCTGCACCTGAAAATCCGACAGACACATGATCTCCTCCAGTGCCTCAAGCTGCTCCGGTGTGGCTCTTAAGGCTGCCCTTCTGGCACACAATCCCTCCAGAACCGAACGAATCTCGTAGATATCGTGGATATCCTCCGCCGAGAAGCCAACCACAAAGGCTCCCTTATTGGGAACGATGTCCACCAGCCCTTCCAGCTCAAGCTGGCGCAATGCTTCCCGCACCGGGGTTCGGCTAACACCAAGCTCCTCGCCGATGGCATTCTCCTTCAATTCTTCATTTCTATCGTATTTTCCGGACAGGATTCCTTCCCGTATGGTGTGGAATACCTGCTGTCCCAGAGAATATTTCTCCTCGTTCACGAAAACCCCTCCTTTTATCATAGCACGATGCCAAGCTTTTTACAACAGTCGGTTATCACTACCACCAGCTCATTATCGGTGATGACCGTCACACGGCCCTCATCGTATTGCTGGTCTACCCACTGCTTCACCTCATGAACCAGCTCGGAGTTCTTGTCCACCATACGGTCTCCGGTCAGACGGTAATAGGTGTTCATCCAGTGGGCGATGCCTGCCAGACCGGAGGTATTGGAAACTGCAACTAACGGCGGCCGATTCAGGAACTTTCCGGTATCGAAGATGTTATAAATCTCCTCGTTTTTCAGAAGTCCGTCTGCATGGATACCTGCTCGCGTCACATTGAAGTTCTTTCCTGCGAAGGGCGTCTGAGGCGGAATCACATAGCCCAGCTCCTTCTCATAGTAATCCGCCAGCTCCGTGATAACGGTGGTCTCCATACCGTCCAGCGAGCCTCTCAGTTGTGCATACTCAAAGATCATGGCTTCCAGAGGCGTGTTTCCGGTGCGCTCTCCGATGCCGAACAGGGAGCAGTTGACACCGCAGGCACCGTACAGCCAGGCCGCTGTGGAATTGTTCACTGCCTTGTAGAAATCGTTATGGCCGTGCCATTCGATCCACTCCGAGGGTACTCCGGCATGGGTCGTAAGGCCGTAGATGATACCCGGCACACTCCGGGGGATCACAGCTCCGGGGAAGTTCACGCCGTAGCCCATGGTATCGCAGGCACGGACCTTGATGGGGATATTGTATTCCTTGCTGAGCTTCATCAGCTCCACGCAGAAGGGAATCACGAAGCCATAGATATCAGAACGGGTGATATCCTCCAGATGACATCTTGGGCTGATCCCGGTCTCTAAGCATTCCCGAATCACGCTGAGGTAATGGTTCATAACCTCCCGCCGTGTCATTTTCATCTTATAGAAGATATGATAGTCGGAGCAGGACACCAGGATCCCGGTCTCCTTCATGCCGATGTCCTTCACCAGTTGGAAGTCCTGCTTGCTTGCCCGGATCCAGCTTGTGATCTCCGGGAACTTGTAGCCGCGCTCCATGCACTTATAGACGGCGTCGCGGTCCTTCTTACTATAAAGGAAGAACTCGCTCTGGCGGATCAGCCCGTTGGGACCGCCCAGTCGGTGAAGATAGTCGTATATCGTCACGATCTGCTCCGTGGTATACGGGGATCTTGACTGCTGACCGTCCCGGAACGTGGTGTCGGTGATCCAGATCTGATCCGGCATATTGTGGGGAACGATACGATCGTTGAAAGCGATCTTGGGAATTTCTTCATATGGGAAAAGATTTCGGAACACGTTAGGCTCCGTGACGTCTACCAGTTGGTAGAAATGCTCCTCCAACTGCAGCAGATTGGTATGATGGTTCATTACGACTTCTCTCATTTGTGTACGCCGCCTTTCTATTGTTGTATGATTGTATACAATTATACGTTTTCTAAAATTGTATACAATTATACACAAGCAGCGATGAGGAGTCAAGCACTTTTTTAACGCATTTTTATCTCTCCAAACAAATACATGGAGCTGTATATTCCATCCTCTTCTGCTGCCTCCGCGAAATGAATACGCAACGTATTCTTCCCATCGCGCAAAAGAGAGGTGATATCCGCTGCCCGGTTTGTCACATCATAAATACGTTGCTTTTTGAAGCTTTCCTTCGGCACCGGGATCCCATTCAAATCCAGTTCCCAGTCTCCCTGCAACGTGCTTCCTTCCATCACCAGATACGCACATCCTCCGACAACTTCCTGCGCTCTCCACACAAAGCTACTCGTATATACCGCCTCTGCCGGGTAGCAGGAAGGGACCAGCGGCGCCTGATCGAAGATCGGACGGCGGCGCAGGTCAGTGATTTCCCGAAGCTCTGTACCCAGAAGCTCCCTCACCGGGCAGGCTTCCACCTGTTCCCACTGCATCGTTTTTTCCTGGCTTGTGACCGCTACATCCCATTTTGAAACACTTATGATCGCCCCCTCCGGCACATATTCCCATGCGGGCGCTTTAAAGTTCAGCTTTGTGAAGGATTCCGGATACACGCTCGCTTCTACAAGGGGAAGTGTTTTTGTCGAAATCCGCAGCAGTACGGAATCATACCCGGCTAACGTCCAGCTATTCTGATATGCCACTGCCCCGCCCGCAGCACAGTCTATGGTATATGCAAAGGCATCTCCTTCTAACGCAAATGATGTCTCTTCTTCTGCGTTATTGAATACAAACAATATCCTGTCATCTTCCTGCATCAGCAGGTCTGTCAGAAGCCGCTCCGTATGCGCCCCGCATAGAGCCACCCGCGCAGCACACCGTCCCAGCTCTTCCATATCAGCATCGTTTCCTGCCACATAAACCGACACTCCGGCCTGTTTTAGACGCTCACACCAGTCCTCCCGGAAATCCTCGTCCTCCACCAGTACCAGATTCCGGTAGGTGCGCTGTCCGCATATCACAGAGTCCCCCTGAAGAATCCCCATATCAAGAGCGGCTTCATCTACGATCTCAAACGGGATCTGCCCTGCATACAGTCTGGAAACAGCCGAAAAGCACGATCTCTGCAGTGCCTCTGCGCGCTCCGCGTCCTCCGGCAGGAAACGCATCATGCGCCGGGCCGGATAGACCAGTGCCGTATCGCCGCATGGCGCACAGGAAGCCAGGAATTCGCCCATTTTCCCTGCATATTCGGCATAATACGGGAAATCCCGAAAATAAGGATCCTGAAAGAAAAAGGATTTTCCTGCATCATATTTCCGGTATCCGTCATAGGAATAATAGAATCCGTGGGGTACGATCCAGTTGATCCCCAGGGCAAACAGCCAGTCCGTTATCCGGCGCATGTCTGCAGGCCCGAAATTGAACGCAATACAGGCAAATGCCTCGCACAGAACCCGCTTCTTTCCCTGCTGTCTGGCGGCGGAGCTTACGCTTCTTGCACCGAAGAGCAGGGATGGCCGTTCGATGTTCCCCAGATTATTTCCCAGGATATCAAAGCCCGGGATATCCAGATACTTCATCAGTGTATAGGCACTGCCGCCACTGTACGGATGATATACCGGATTCTCTTCTCCCGGCATGTGTCCGGTAAAGAGGATGTTGTTTTCATGGCACCAATCAGCAATCGGCTTCAGAAAATTCCGCTCATAAAGACCATTCACGGTTCTCCAGTAATCCTCCCGAAGCTGCCCTGCGCCCTCTGCCGGAAGCCAGAGCTGCCACAGCCGCCCGCGCAGTGCATAGGCATGATCTTCTTTGAAGGCCGCTTCCAGCTTCGGTGTCCAGGGCAACGCACCTCCCGGGACAGGCTCATCCGTAAAAATACCCGGAATCACAGTTCCAAACTTATCACCCAGAAGCTTCTGATAGAGCTCGTGGGTCAGTTCCAGGAACCGCTTCGTACAAGCCTCATTCAGGCAGTCCGGCGACTTTCCGTATTTTCCGTCATTTACTGCTTCTTCCGTATAGACCACGCACACCTCACGTCCGGGTTCTTCGGCAAATGTAAGACACATCTCCGGGAAAAAGGTCTCCGCCCGGTAATGGGGATAAGGCACATCCGCTCTCCAGTCGCAGAAATAAGAGCTGTTCCACCTGCTCTTATGGTAATGCCTGCGCACCATACCGATATGCTCTGTTACATCCCGCAGATCTGTCACAGAACCATTGCTGTCCCGGCGATAGGATACCGCCAGAAGCACGCAGACCGGGCCAAGATCCGCCTCATAGCGGCCCGCTTCATCCGACAGAACAATGCGGTGACACAGATTACGGGCGCAAAACAGTGGGTTTTCCAGCATCAGACGGCCGCCTGCCGCTCCGCTTGGGAAGGGATCCTCATCATAAAGCCACGCTTTTAATCCAAGCTTTTCTGCCTCTTCGACAATAAACCTTACACAGTCGAACCATTCCTTTGAACCATAGGGCGTATTCAGTCCTGCACGGGGATGGATAAAAAACCCGGATACCCCGCTTTCCTTCATGAGCCCGAGCTGCCGCAGCAGCTCCTCCTTTTCCAGACGATGATTCAAAAACCAAAAGGGCGCCGGAGCATAAGAATTCTCATTCATTTTCTGCATTTCCTTTCACAGCACATACTATAATTTCTTTCTATATCTTGACATAATTATTTACTTTTTTCCATCATGTGTTATACTAAAAAAGACGTAACAATCGGTATCACAAAGGAGTAAGCCATGTCACACACCACGCAAGAACAGACATTATATTATGATTACGATAAACGCTACAATCCGTCTGCCATGGAATTTGCACATTTTCATAATGTACACGAGCTTTACTTTCTGGAAAACGGAAAAACCACGCACTTTATGGGTGACAAGGTTTATCTGATGAACAGCGGTGACATGCTGTTTATTCCCAAGGGTGTTTTCCACAAAACGGATAACAAGGATACCAAATTTGTCGAACGTCACCTGTTTATGTTTGATGATTCGGATTTCGATGATGAGGAAATCCTGGGTTATATTGATGAATTAAAGCATACAAACTATATTCAGATCTCCCCTGAGCACCGCTCTCATATCACAGACATTGCAAGGAAAATGTCCTATGAGTCGGCGCATCAATACCGCGATTCCGAAAAAATGCAGAAGCTCTATCTTCAGCAATTACTCATCCTGATTGCACGTTTTCGTGTACGGGATGCGTTACCCAAAACGAATGCACTACACCATATCGTACAGGAAATGATCACCTACATCAGCACAAATGTAAGTGCCGATCTTTCCCTGCCGACATTGGCTAAAATGTATAACGTCAGTCCCAGCCACTTATCGAAGCAATTTCGGAATCTCACCGGAATCGCATTAAGCGAATATATTAATATCGCAAGGGTCACTGCGGCTGAGACGCTTCTGTTAAATACAAATATGCCAATCACCCAGATCGCTCTGGAATGCGGTTTTAACG
>CAKSAI010000106.1 GCA_934434905.1 uncultured Lachnospiraceae bacterium
CATCATCCCCCTTTTCTATGATATAAGACAGCGGCGCAAGCACACGTCCCCATGCTTCTGTCTCCTGTTTATTAAAGTTGACAATCACAACGGTGCCGTTGGAATATGTGACCTTTGAAACACCGTCCTGCCTTTCGTACCCCTTAATGTAGGCTCCCCCGGTACTCTCGTGAAGTGCGCGGAAGATATCGTAATATTCCTGTATCATCCCGGCATACTCCTCGTATTCGCAGGAGTAGAGGGAGGCTGAATCCGTGTAGATCATCTCGGCAGGATTCTCCCTGGTGAGTAAGAAGGACGGATATACACCGCTTTCTACCATTTTCAAGAGATATTCGGTGGCGTCGGCCTCAAAATTCACATATTCGCTGTAAAGTCCCATGGAGCCCTTAAGTGCCATGGCGAAAAAAGGAATCTCCTCACTCACGAACTTATATCCGGAAGCATACAGCTTGAAATCATAATAATTCTCCGTAAAACCCCACAGATAATCGTTGGGCGTATAATATGCCCCATGCTCGGTTCCCTGGACCGCATCTGCAATATCCTTCGCATAAGACTGTCTTGAATACACATCCTTCTTATTGTTTACCATCGCGGAGTAACACCGATTTGTCACCCCGTCTATCGCAAGTCCCAACGTAATTTCTGCCAGTTGATCACGGTAGCTTCGGATCAGGTCTGCACTGTACCGGGAGGTATACCGATATTTGATGGGATTCAGCTTATGATATGTATCATCCGAGAAGATTTTCCCATTATATCGGTATATGTAGTCTGCGGACGAACTCTTGCTGTAGGTATTCATAAAATCTCCGTAAAGCAAAAGCTGCACCTGCCCGGTATATTTTTCCGCCAGACTGCTGTAATCAGAGAGACTTCCCAGCGCCTTCTCAAAACGGATCTTGTCCTTCAATGTCCCATATATCCCGTTTTTCTGCCATCCCTTGTAGACTGCCGCTATACTCTCCACTCCGCCCTCGGTAAGCTCGGCAAGCATACGATCCATATCCTCCACAGTAGTCATGGCAACAAACTTCTTTCCGATCAGCGCTTCCTCCTGATCGCCCGCGAAGAAATCAAGCCGTACGCTGTAGCTTATATCTCTTTCCTTTAAAACCCCGGTCTCCTTAAGGTATTCCCGGTAGACAGCGGCAAGACCCGTATAATCGGCGTTGTCACCTGAAACAAAGTCATATCTCACCAGGATGTCAAAGGTCTCCTTTTCCGCCTGAATCGTGTTGATTCCCTTTGTCTGGCTGGTCGGATAGAGATAAACCTCCCGGTATACAAAGCGCGGCGCGATCCAGTTGTATTCGGTTATAACACCGTTCGGGTAAGCATATAGCTCGGCGTTATACTTTCCCTCCTCAATCATTCCGAGAAATCCCATCTGTTTATCCGTATGGACCATCCCGAAGATCGGCGCCGATACACTTTCCGCCTCGGACATGGTTGCAATCTCGCCCTCAAACTTCTGAACTGCTGTGCGGTTTTCCTCGATACTGTAATTTCCGGAATATACCTTGGCTTTATAGGGCTGTGAATATTTTTCATTGTTATCCGCTAGCCTTATGATTGCTCCGCAGCCGTCCGGGATGAGCATATACCCCTCCGTCTGGGCTCCGCGGGAACTTCCAAGGAAGGGCAGCACGTATACTGCCGCCAGCCTGCAGTTCTCATCTGTCTCCTCAATGGAGCTGCCCGGCACCTGCACCTTAAGCCCATTTTCATGAAGCGTCACAAACACAGTCAGCCGAATTCCCACCGATTGAAACGAGACCTTGGCGGCAAAACCGTTTTCAATGGGGTAGATCTCCGTCTCTGGCGAACCGGAATACATATCAAGTCGGTTGATCGTGGTAGCCTTCCCCTTAAAGTATTCGATCACCAGGCCGGAATTCACGAAATTCTTCCAGGTTGCACTTGAGCCTTCATCCGGTATCCCCGCACTCTCCATCACCTGCCCTGTTTTCTTGTCCTCCAGCAAAACAGTGAGCCCAGTCTCCTCAACGTAGAGACCATACCCCTCATTCTCTGCCGCCAGCTGGTATCCTGCATGCGCTCCGTCAGGAAAAGAATCAAGTGCCGCAATATCGCTGCCGGCACTGCCGTCCGGCCCGATCTCCACTCTGCGATCCGAATCCCCCATACAGCCGACTGTAAGGAGCATCATCCCGCTTACCAGCAAAAGCGCCGCTCTGAACTTAATTCCTGACATCGTAAATCACCTCACTTATCACCTCTTGGACGAATCCTGCCGCCTGCTTGCTCATGATGTAGAGAATAAACATAACCACAATTGCCACAAACACGGCAAACAGCGTCCAGAAAATACACTTCACGGTTTCCGATACTTTATAATTATTCAGTTGGTAAACCATGATCACCAACAATGCTACGCAACCTGCATAAATAACAAAATTCACCATATTGATGAGGAAAACCTCATCCCTGGAAAGCACATGCGTAAGGATGATAACAATCGGTCGCAACACGATATACGGCATCATGGAATAGATAGCTCCACAGTACACATTGGAAAGAGAAGCCTCCCCCTCGGTAATGGAGCAGATCAGATAATGACACAGCACCAACAGTGCGATCACACATGCAACAGCTCCAAAATCCTTAATCAGATAATATTGCCCATCTGTCACAGTGGAAAATATATAACCTCTGCCGTACTTATCCACAAAATAGATCAATACAAACACTGCATACCAGAAGGTTGCCGAAAGAGGCGATGCCCTCCTCTCCCGCTTGATCCCGTAATATGCGTCGGCAGGGTTTTTCACCATCTGGAACAGAAAGCAGATCTGATGCCCTAAGCCATTCTTATATTGGTACACGGTATCAGCCGCCTTCCTGCGCTTCCTTACTCTCAGGCACACATACAGCGCTGCTCCCGCCACCAGCACAATTCCAAGATACAGGAACAGATTTTTCCGGATATTGATGTTCCGCTGCTCCTTAAATGCCTTTGAATATCCCTTCCTGTCATTGGAAAGCCGGAAATGCTCCATGGCTGCAGCGTAATCCTCTTCCATATAATAAGCTTCCGCAATCCCTTTATGGGCGTAATCAAACAGGTTATTCATAAGAAGTACCTGTTCCCATGGCTCCTTGCTTTCCAGATATTTTCCTTCCTGATAGAGCAAAAGGGCGCTGTGAACGTAATCCGTGAATTCCGTACTCTCAAAGGCCTGGATCTGACCGGTGATATCATCAAGTACGTAAAGCCCCCCGTCCGAATCAACAGCAACAGACGAGATGGAACTGAACAGCCCGATACGCTGGCTGCCATCGTCAAAGCCCCCGAACACAAACAGCAGATTCCCCTCACTGTTAAACTCAAGAATATATCCATTGGTGGTGGATGCATAAATATTTCCAATATTCCCCACGCACAGATCGCTGGGATTCCCGAAGGAAATATTCTGATCCAGCATATCGTTGCCCGACATATTCAGCTTTCTCACAACCTGGTCCGTCTTGATATCCGTCAAGGTATAGACGATACCCTTTTCATCCACTGTAATATTACTGATAGATGCCGGTGTTGTCTGCAAGAGCTGTTCCTTCTGCTCGTCCGTAAAAATTGCATCCAGGATCTTGTCCCAGAGAGCAACACTCACATCGTTCGCTCCAAAATATCCCAGAAATTCCCCGCTGCTCCGTGAAAACTGGACTACGCCGTTGGAATTTCCCTTGCACACCACGTAGAGATTATCCTTTCCGTCCACGGCTATCTTCTGAGGTATAAAGTTCTCCTTATCCCCGTACAAAAGATCCGTGGGCCGTTCATATTTTCTTTCAAGCTCTCCCTCCTGAGTAAAGCAGAATACTGCATTTGCACCGGAGTCAGCAACAAATACCCCGCCGTCCTTAGAGACAAATATTCCCACTGGCTCCTTAAGATACCCGCTGCCAAACGAACGCACCAGCTCCCCCGAAGGAGAGGCGACCACAACACGCCCATTTCCGGTATCCGCTATGTAGATCCGGTTTTCGAAAATCACCATATCTTTGGGACCTGACAGGAACTCATCGCCTATCTTTTCTATGGTAGACACAGGCTTGTACGCCGTCTGCGTCTCGATATAGTCATCATTTTTATCACGCGTGACAGTTTTATAAGAAGCCTCAACAGGTGTACTCACCATAAGCACGGCCGCTAAGATCACTGCCGGCAGAGAAAACAGGATTGATTTTTTCACCACAGTATCGCCTCCTTATTTTATGCCCGATGTCGCCATGGTGCTCATGACCTTGCTCTGCATGATCACAAACAAAACCACATTTGGAATCAGCATGATCAGCGTTGCCACCGCAGCAAGCCCCTGACCGGACACGCTGTTTGTATTCGAGGACAGCGTGTTCATATAAAAGGCAAAGGTCTTGACAGCATCTGTATCCACATACATGGACGAAGTCTCCAGGTTATTCCATACCTCCTGAAACATAAGAATCGACACCGTTGCCATGGCAGGACGCACAATCGGGATCACGATCTTTCTGTAAATCTTAAATTCGCTTGCTCCGTCGATCCGCGCTGCCTCCATAAGCTCCGTTGGCACACCGTCTATAAATTGCTTCAACAGCAGCAGTCCCACCGGCATCACAATAACCGGAAGGATATGCGCCAGGTAGGTATCGTGAAGGTGAAGCTTATCAATGATCAGATATCTGGGAATCTGAAGCGCAACAGCCACAAACATCAGCCCCACATCATTCATATTCAGAAGAAGCTTTTTTCCCCGAAACTGCAGCTTTGAGAGGGCATACGCCGCCATTGTTGTAAAGATCAGCGTAAATGCCAGGACACATACCGCCACAAAGACACTGTTAAAAATATACCGGGAGAGAGGCACCGTAGATGTCTCGGTAGCGCCCGCCAGCTTTTCAAAGTTGACAAGCGACGGGTTTGTAACAAAAAACTTGGGCGGATATGCAAACAGTTCCTCCAAAGGCTTAAACGCATGGTTTACAATATAAAGCAGCGGCAACAGCATGATCAAAGTCATCGGCAGTAAGACCACGTAGATCTTGATCTGGGACTTCTGAAATTTGCCGGGATTGACACGGTTTCCTTTTATCGCCATAATTAATCCTCCTTAAAAAGCGCTCTTGCGCCCTTGGAAAATGTCCATATTATGAGAAGCAGAACCACCGATACCGCACAGGCATACCCCATTTCATACCTCGTAAATCCATAATCCGAGATATGGTTTACCATGAGCTGTCCTGCATAATTGGGCGTTGGATTAGAGCCGGAAAGCTGCACGCCGATGGCACTCTGCTTGAATGCGTTTACAATGGCCATGATGGCGCCAAACAGCATCTGAGGCTTCATAGACGGTATCGTAATATAAAATACTTCCTGAAAACGGTTCCGCACACCGTCGATCTGCGCCGCCTCATAAAGGCTCGGATCGATATTGAGAAGTCCTGCCAGCATGGAAAGGAAGCCAATCCCCATACTTGACCAAAGTGCAACAATGATCATAACCGGCAGCAAATACCTGGAAGACTGCAGAAACACAATGGGCTTCGTGATAAATCCCAGCTTCAACAGCAGATTGTTGATATAACCGAGCTGGTCTCCGCTGAAAAGAACCTTCCAGATCACTGTCATGGTTGCGCCAGCCGTCATTGACGGTGAATAAATGATCAGCGCCATGATGGTCCTGGGGATCCTGGTCACCTGGGAGAGCAGCCATGCCAGCACAAAGGAGAGCAGATAGCCTCCAGGGCCTACAATAACAGCAAAAATAATAGTATTTGGTATTACATGCTCAATAAAAACCTCATCCTGCAGAAACAATTCCACATAATTTTTCAAGCCGGTGAAGGAGGGCTTCTGTATCGCATTAAAATCGGTAAAGGAAAGCCCAACCGCAATCACTACCGGAATAGCCACGAATAATATAAACAATGCAAAATACGGAAAAACAAATACATACGGCGCCATTTTGCGCTTTATCCTGTCTTTATTCATTGCGTCGCCCCTCCTCTCCATGAATGATCTTAAATTTCCTGCCGGAACTGCCCGCACCGGAATAGCCAAATTCCTCCAGCTTGGAATTCACCTCAGCCTGTATATCCTTCTGCGCTTCATTCAACTCCTGTCGGACATTGTTTCCTTTTAAGACAATGTTGTTCAAGGCATTTGAAAGGGAACGCTGGGTCATATAGGTTCCCGGCACTCTGGGAACTTCCGTCACCCAATCCAGCATGGTGAGGATCGCTTCTTTATGATCCTCGTTCCAGGGCAAGCCCTGAAACGCTTCCAGATTCGCCGTGTTCCACATGTACTCTTCTCCGTAGGTGAGCTGCAGCGTATCTGCAAAGTCAGACTGCACCTTAGCGGAGGTCCACCATTTCAGGAACTCCCACGCAGCCTCCTGCTTCTCGCTGGAAGAAAACACAACCGCCGTCGACTGAGCACCACTGATATATCTTAAGATCTCCCCATTCTCGTCCTTATATCCCGGATATGGCGCAAGGCTCCAGGAATTCTCGATCTCAGGCGCCGAATTGATCAGCGTCATATATGTATTGAAACCGGATATCCCGATGGGCAGCGTACCGCTTCTGAAGTGCTGATAGAAATTGCTCACCTCATACGGAACGTCGTATATGGAAAAAAGATCCGACATCTCTGAAAATGCTGCCACCATCTCATCCTTCGTCACAAGCAGTTCATCGGCCGTCTCACCGTAAATCCTGCCGGACTGCTGATAGATGAAGGGAACCAGAACCGAGAGGGTCTTTGTTCCGCTGTGTCCGGCAATATGGGAGTAAAAATCCATGCCGTAGCGCTTGAGAACAGGAAGCATCTCCTTCACATCCTCCATGGTATCGGGAACCGTAAGCCCTAACCCATCCAGGATATCCTTCCGGTAAAATAAGACCAGAAAATCTGTTGTCTCCGGAACCAGATAATAACCGCCGTCCAGCGCTCCCACATCGACAAGACCGGGACTGAATCTTGCGGAGACCTCCTCCCAGTCATCAAACTGTGACAGATCACAGATCGCGCCCCGCAGCGCAAGCTCCGCCGGTATCGTATACGTTACGCCAAGTGCCGCATCCGGCGCATTCCCGGAAGCCGTCGCCAGCACAAGTTTCTCTTCGTTGGGCATCAGGGACAGGTTCACCTTGATCCCCGTGCGGTCATAGAAATCGTCATCCGCCATCTTCTGCATCAACTCAATATAGAGCCGGGAGCGGTTCACCCATATTTCAATGGTTTCCGTATCATCGGAACCCTCCGCCACATAATCCTTCACCGTGAAGGAATAAAAGAAACGGCGGACAGACATGGCAAGCTTATAGAAAAAGCCCTTTTGTTTCGGAAGAGAGCTCTTATCCTGATAGATGTAGATCTGATCCAGCGTCAGAGGCGAGGAATACAGACTCTCATGGGCATTGGCAAGATACTGACTCACCGAGCTGTCCCCCTGGTAGAGCTCATCGATCCTTTTGGGCAGATTATCGATATCATCCGCCAGTGACCTGAGCTGCTTCACACAGATCTTAAGGGTGGAATACTCTCCAATGGTTTTTGCAGACGGATTATATACCGCCAGCATACCGTAAAGCGTCTCAATTCTGTCTGCCCAGTCATTAAGTCGTTCTTCGATATCGGGAATAAAGGCTTTTATGTCAAAATCCCTGTATTTTGATGTGCTGTTCCCGCTGATCTTCATAATTTGGAGGGATACATCGTTTATTTCCGTCATAAGACTGTTGATGCCGTCGATAATATCCGCCATATGCTCCAGGCTTACAAGCAACGTCAGGCTGTGCGTAACGCCCGCCTCAAGATAAATACCTATGGGGTTTCCCTGCTTGTCCTCTACCGTCATCGTGGTAAAGCCCTTGGAATAATCAAAGGCCACATTCCGAAAATCCTCGGTACACAGCACACCGTCCACATACACATACCGAAAGACCGGGAAATCCGTCTTTGCACTCTGTCGATATTTGAAGCCCAGATAATAATATCCGCTTTTCTCCACGGTAAAATCATAGGTGACACTCTGACCGCCGTCGCTGAAGGAAGAGCCGGAAAGCATATTCAGCTTAAGAGTTGAATAGCTGTACGGATAGATGGATGTGTCATAAGCTCCCGCCGGTCGGATGGCCGCACTGTTCTTCCTCGTTAAATGCTCTGCCTCAAGCACCCTTATCTCATTGCCCTTGGGTGTTCCTGTCTCAAGCCCCTTCCATTCCGGCTGACCGGAAAGGATAATGGCTGCTATTACAATATTTCCCTGTGAGCTGGAAAGCGTGATCTCGTGCGGTCCCTGTTCCAATTCAAAAGTAAATGGCTCCATGGTGACGGCAGAAGCGTCCTTGAGGTACGTTTCCATCCACTCACCTGTGCGCACAGATTCGGGAACGATCTCGTTCCCGTACCGGTCTGTATCAAATTCCTCTGTCTCATATCGCCAGTTACACTCAAACTGCTGCTTGCGCATCTCGTAATATGGGTACACCCCGTCGATGCTTATGGCACAGCTTATCGGCAACGTACTGGTCGATGCATCATAATAAGCAAGTCTGATCGTATATCCGGCACTCTGCGCAAGATCGAACCGGAAGCTTACCTTCCCTCCTTGCTCCAAAAGTACCGCAGCTTCTTTTAAATCATATCCCTCCGTAATAACAGACGATTCGTCTGTAACCGATGCGGCAGCATCTACCTTAATATCCTCCCCCTGATACAGCGGCAACGAAAATGCGCTCTTCACCTCTCTGTAATACTGCTCCAATACGTCTGCGTCCGAATGCGAAACTGTCGCCTCCTGCCCCGCATCGCTCTTCGTTTCCGATCCGGCACCGTCTTCCGCTCCATCCTCCGCTTCCATTTCGCGTTCCGCTCTTACCTCACCGGCCCTCACCGTCACTTCGTAGATCGAAGACATTAGAACCACAGCCAGCAACAGAAGCGCAAGCATTCTTCCTCCATTGTGAAATCTTTTCATGAAAAACCTCCTCAAATACCCTGAAAATCTTCCTTTGTCACCTCAAATTAATATTGCAGATCTTTTCCGCCGACACCTTTGACTTGCGGTCTATCGTCACAAGTCCGTTTTGCTCATTTTCAACATCAGTAAACTGTGTAAAGCAATATCCGCACATATAGGGAATATCCTTAATTGCATCGGTAAGGCTTGCAAAACGCACGATAAACTCTTCCTCGGTGCCAACCTTCCCGTTATAGCCCCAGCCACCGTCTGCCGCATAAGAAATCCCGCCGTATTCCGTGAGCATGACCGGCTGCCCGCTGTAATGATATCCCTCTGCAAACGCATACCTTCGCTGTCCGGCCACCGGAAAGCTTCCTTCCTCAAGGCTCTGATTCTCATACCGCGTTCTGATCTCTTCGCCATATGCGGAATAATCGTGTATGGTAACCAGATCTGTACACACATTCTGCCAGCCGTCATTGCCGATAACAAACC
>CAKSAI010000107.1 GCA_934434905.1 uncultured Lachnospiraceae bacterium
AGATTTATCAATGCGGATCGGAAATTTGCTTTGACTGGAGTTTTTAGCACAAATCTTTTCACCTACTGCTTTAATAATCCGATGGCATATGCGGATAACGAAGGTAACTGGCCAAAGTGGTTTGAAAGAGTTGCCACCGTTGCAAGTGTTGTTATTACTGTTGCGGCAGTGGCGGCTACTGTAGCTGCTGTTACTGCATTTACCGGAGGAACTGGGTCTGCAGCAGCAGTATATGGAGCTTCAATCTTCTTAGGGGCAGCCTTGAGTGGACTAAATGGTGCAATAGCTAATGTATCGCAGGGCAACAGCTACTTTAATGGGTATGTTGGTGGTGCAAGTGCGGGTGCTACACAAGCAGCTGCTAGCAAAACGCCATTTGGTACAATTGCTGGAGGTGCTGCTGGTTCTGGTATAGGTACTACAATTACAATGGGGCTGAACAATCTTGACCCATATTCCTCAAGTGCTTCAACGAAGGAAATTGCTCGAAATGCTGTTTCTTCGACGTTTAAGGCAGGGATAACGAGCTCTTTGACCGCATTTTGGGGGATTGCTGTTGGTGGCATTGATTATGCAAAGAATACTATTAGTGGAGCCGTCACAAATGGCAGTAATGGGTTAATGCCATCGTTAACAGTTGGATTTGGTGAGGCCTTTAAGGCGTTCTGGGGAGCAGTAGATGATGCTTTCGTTTATATCTGGGAGTGAAGCTCATGAAACACAGGCGTTATGGGAAATTTGACGCAAGAAACTATATACTGGCATTGTCAGAGGCAGGTTGTTTGTCCTTTTTGGCAGTTGCAGGGATTATTCAAGGCTATGGTTTTTTGCGCTGTGCCTATATGATTGTACTGTGTATCATCTATTTATTTCTGATTATGCAACCGTATTGCGAGTGGTTTGCTATCCGGAACGGATCAATTATTTCCTATCGTCACAGGGGTGTATCTGAAATCTTGATTCCACCGGAATGTACATTAATTATTACACATGCTAGTATTCGTGACCCATTTAGCATTCAAGCATTCCCCTTGAAAAACAAGTATGCGATTTCTATTCTGAGCCAAATGCCACTAGAAAAAGTTTTGCGTACACTTCATGCATATCGTGCGACAAAGTATACAAATTCAACCATCGAAAATGATTTTACTAATATGTTTGTATACAGTTTCATGTTCCGGGAAGAGGTTTTTACCAAAATTGTTGAGCAAGGAGTATCTAGAATAATTATTCCAGAATCTTTAGTAAAACAATTTGACGTGGGTAAAATAAAATGCGAAGTGTATATTGATTACGGATACTAAGTACAAGATAAGCTTAAAGAAATAGACTCGGAGGGCTGTAACCATTATGATATGGCTGCAGTCCTCCAATTTTGTATTCGCATTGCTAGGTGCCAAGTTTTTTTGAAATATTACAAAAACCAGTCTCTCCATCTTTATTTCGTAAGCGCTCAACAACCACCCGTCTATAAAACATGCAGGCCCGAAACCATGGGCCTGCATGTTAGTCGAGGTAGGTATTCACATAAGCATCGTAAACGCGCAATCATAGGCACCTCGCCAAAACAAACTGCGAGATGAGGCCCCGGACGGTTTCTGTCACACCGTTCGGGGCCTCTCGCTGGCATACCAGTATTAAAGTAAGAACTCCGGTACCCCTGTGAGGCACAGCCGGATGCGCAGACTATCTGCTGTATCTTTTACGCACCGCGATAGCTACAGGGAATGCTATGGACAGGAAGCATATCCCTCCCCATAGTGTCCAGGAGAGAAAGCTCTTGATCTTTACAGCCTGGATTAAAAAAGCGCCGCATAACGTGACCGCGAAGAAAAGGAAATTCGTCCCGAAGAACGGAAGCAATATTCTGTGAAGCGGCAGATGCAGAATATTTTTTGCAGAATAGGCCATATAGTAGACTGCCCTGAATACCGTTGCGGCCAGGGTTCCAATCGCAACGCCAAGCAGCGGATTCCACTTGATCAGAATACAGGAAAGGACAATATTGATTAAGGCTTCACTATAAGCCCCCCAGCGTGTTTGCCTCAAATGATTCGCTGCCACCGGGAGACTTGCGCAAGGCAATACCAAGCAGTTCACAGCCTCCGCAAGGAGGAAAATCCAGGCAAAGGCAGGCCGAATATAGTCTGCATCGGTTATTCCCTTTGTGTAAAGCCTGATAAATGGGACAATCAGAATCCCCGCGCAGGAAAACAGGACCAGCGTCCCCGCCGACAGAAGTGTTTTATATTTTCGGTAGGACCTCCGGAGCGCGGATATGTCGTCTTTGGCTATGCACTCGCCAAAGACCGCCTCCATGCCGCCTGAAAGGGCTTCTGTAATGGAGCGAACACTGCCGATTACCATATTGTACACGGAGTAAACCGCGACCAAACGCAGGTCCGCCAGCAGAGTAAGAAGCACGATATCCGTGTTCTTATGAAGAAAATATGCGATATGCTGCCCAATCCCCGTCCATTTTTGGTCTAATACAGCCTTTTGGCTGCTCCGGGTAAGAACATAATGCTTTTTTACATAAACCGCGTAAAGAATTGGACGCACGACAAAAATCAGGCTGCTCCCAAGTTTTACAAGCACCAGCCCGGCACCCATTCTGACAAGAATGGCAACCGTGGCTGCATTAACCAACGTTGTGGCAACCATAATAAGATTGTTAACATACACCTTTTTGTCCGCGACAATCAGGGTAAGGTTTGCCAGCCCCCCTACATACTTTGCCAAGGTGGCCAGACCGATAGATAATACAAGCAGGAAAATATACGTCCTTGAGAAAATTGTAACATGGGCCAGATCGTGATAACAAAGTCCCAGGATAATACTGTAAACAACAAATATGGCTGCGACATGATTGAAAAAATCTCTTACCGCATAATATACCGAGCTTGTTTCTGAAGCATCATTCTTTGCCAGCGGTCCATAAAGTTTCGCACGGGCGACACCGCCGATTCCTCCCTCGAGCATGGCGATGTAAGACAGGAACTGGGCAATCGAGGCCGAGATGCCGTAGGCCTCAGAGCCATATGCCGCAATCAGAAGCCGGGGAATCAGAATTCCGCAGGCCGTCGTTACCAGCTGGTTGAGCAGCTGTGTCAGGATATTCAGTTTTGATTCGTCTGTTTCCCTTCGTTTCATTGTCTGTTCCACTGCTTCTGTCAAGCCCTTGCCAGTGCCGCCAACAGTTTTACCCTTTCCTTCATAGTCAATCCGGAACTGAAGAAATACCGCATTGCCCTTTTGTCAATCTCATCCTTCCACGGATATCGTCTCAGCGCCTGACGTTCCTTTGCTGTGCAGCGTTTCCGGCAATTAAAATAGACCGACAAGTAGTTTTTCAGGTAATAAACCGCAACCGTTTCCAAATCGGCAGCCTCCGTCATGTCCCATATTTGCATAAATCGGTAAAGAATCTCAAACATTTCTCTTGCCATCATTCGAGAAATCGTATCCGTCTGGTATTGATGCATTGTACTGTCATTGCGACGATGATACTGGTACAGCCGGTTCGGAAGATACCAGATTTTTTTTGCGTTTGTCAGAGGGTACAGCAGCTGCACCTTGTCTTCGCCGCAGTGCGCTCCATAAAAACAAGCGTAATCTGTAGTATCTCCGTCAAAGACTTCTTTTCGAAACGCTTTCAGCCATAGGGAATTCAGGCGATGAGAGGAAATCAGCTGCTTTTTCAGCCAGCGCGCAGAAATCTCCGACTCAACTGACGCTATATTTCCGACACATCGTCCCGTATCCACGCCGTCCACAAATACCCGTCCCGTATACAAGACGATATCCGGGCTTTGCGCAGAAATTGCACGCTGTATCACCCGCAAGCATTCGGGCTCCAAAACATCATCGCTGTCCAAGAACACAATGTAATCGCCGGTTGACAAGCCGATGCCTCTTCTACGTGTGTAAAACTGGCCGCAGTTTTCCTGATGGGCCACACGCATTCTGGAATCTTTCAACGCGTAGTCATCCAGCATTTTGCCGCTTCCATCCTCTGAACCGTCGTCAATCAGGATCAGTTCCCAATCGGAATAGAGCTGCGATTCAACTGATTGAACGCAGGAATCCAAAAAGGATTCTGCGTTATAAACAGGAACGACAATGCTGAATTTCATATACAACCCTCATTCGTTGAATACCACGGATCTTCATACGCTACGGGGCTTCACAGTAACCGTGAAGCCCCGTATGGTTTTGTTTCTACTTACTTTTGTACCATTTTTCCGTCTGTGTCAAAGCGATACATGCCGCCGGTGATACCGTAGCTGTTGCTTCCGACCCACAGAGTGGTGTCCTTATACATCTTGCCGCTGCCGGCGTTGAAGAAGTAATAGTCCGTACCGATTTTGGTAAAGCCCAGCGCCAACACATTATTCTCATAGTAATATGTATCTCCGCCGCCGGTAACAAAGCCGGTTTTGATCAGCTTTCCCTCAGTATCGAAGGAATGCCAATCTCCCTTTTCGGGAATCAGACCGTTCTTCTGACTGACCCAAATTGTGGCGTTGACTACAAGGCAGCCGTTTGGCTGAGCATAGTAGTATTCTCCGTCCAGTTCGTTGAGTCCGTTGGTCATCTTAACGCCGTCAATCATGAGGTAGAGTTTGCCGTTTTCATTGACGATCTTTTTGACGCCGGTTTCCGAGCCGGGAACAAGCATCTTACCGTCGGACAGGAAGGCGTGCATACCGGGTTCTACGCCATAGCTGTTGCTGCCGACCCACAGAGAGGTATCCTTATACATCTTGCCGCTGCCGGCATTGAAGAAGTAATAGTCCTCTCCGATCTTGGTAAAGCCCAGCGCCAGAACGCAGTCGTCATAGTAGTATACATAGCCATCCGTGTCGGTGACGAAGCCGGTTTTTTGCAGTCTTCCCGATTCGTCAAAGACGTACCAGTTGCCCTTTTCGGGAATCAGGCCATTTTTCTGGCTGACCCAGGCAGTCCTGCCAACTACAAGCTCGCCATTGGTCTGTGCGTAGTAATACTCGCCGTCCAGCTCGTTGAGTCCGTTGGTCATCTTAACACCGTCAATCGTAAAGTAGAGCTTGCCGTTTTCATTGACGATCTTTTTGACGCCGGTTGCCAGATCCGGAACAAACATCTTGCCGTCAGTCTGGAAGTAGTGCATACCGGGCTCTACGCCATAGCTGTTGGCGGGAACCCACATGGTGGCGTCCTTTGCCATCTTGCCGTTGCCGCTGTTGAACAGATAGTAGTCATCACCGATCTTTGTAAAGCCCTTGGCAATCACATAATCACTGTAGTAGTACGTTGCTCCATCAATGTCCGCAAAACCATTGCCGACAATGTAGCCGTCTTCGCCGCACCAGTATGCTCCTGTTCCAAGACTGCATCCTCGTTGTTCGGTGGTGTCGGAAATGTAGCAGCTCCGATTCCGATAGACCAGACCGGCCGTCGCCGTGAAGATAATCCCGTCCTCTACCTTAATCGCGCCATAGAAAGGCTTGCCGTTTTTATCGACATAGTAGAGGCTTCCGGGGCCGAACTCGTCCATGGTTCCGTTATACGTCACAAATCCGCTGCACGGACCGGTCATAACGCCGGTTTCCTCGTCAAAGTGATACCAGGTATAGTCCATAACGTTGTCGAGAACCGTCGGGGCGTTTCCATAGGCAATATAGCCGTTCCGCTCAATCCAGTATGTGCCCTCTTCCAGGGTCACGAACCGGCGGAACCAGGATTCGCCAGCGACAAAATACTTGGTGCCTTGTTCATCTGTACGGAAAGCTCCTCTTACCAGCTTGCCATCTTCATCGAAAGTGTAGAACAATCCCTTCACGTCCGCTTCGGTATAGCCTGTCAGCATCGTGCCGTTCTCTTTATCGAAGTAGTAGAAGTAGGAGTTGCCGTCTGCGTCTGCAATGGACTGCCAGCCGGTGGCAAGCACGCCCATACGGGCATAGTAGCTGTTTCCATCCTTCTTAAAGATTCCGGTGAGCTTTTCGGTGCATGTACCATCAATGCCCAAATCGTACCAGAAAACCCCCTCTTCTCCGCTGACAAAGCTGTGGAGTTGCTGCACACCGGTGAGAACCGTACCATCCTGATAGTAAGACCATACGCCTTCCTCTCTGACCCACCCCTCTTTGTCGTTCTTTTGCAGATAGAAGGTGTCTTGAATGTCTGCAACGCTGCTCATAAAGTGAGCGCCGTAGTCATTAGGATTATTGGCGCTATTGTCGTAGGGATACAGGCCGTACTGTTCCTGATATTCCGGGTTGGATGCCAAGGTCTTCAGGATGTGGAAGTGGGCGTAGATGTCATAGTCCAGTTCACCTGTGACGGCGCATTCCAGCATTCCCTCATTGCTCCATACAGCGTTTTCCTTTGTCTTGAGCTTCAGCCCGCTGAGTACGCATAAGGGGTTTGCCGTGGTGGGGTTAATGGACTCGGACTGTTCAATGAAATTGCCGACGACCGTCAGCTTGTTGCCCTCTATAGTGGCAGAGGTCAGGTTAAAGTATTCGTTTGCCAGCCGCAGGTTTTCAACATCAATTTCAAACTCATCAGGAACAGTCAAGGTGATCCTGACCGTGGTCAGGGGACTCACGCGTTCCGCAAGCTGTAACAGGAAGTCCCAAGCAGTACGGCCACTTTGATCGCCGCCGGGCAGCATATACAGCAAACCCGTCAGTTTTTCCGGGATGGGAATCTTGGACATATCGATCGCAAAGGTATAGTTCACAGTTCCCAGATCATCCTGATCCAGCAACTCGTAAACACCCTGGTCTTTAAGGTAGAAAGAGTTAGGAACATCTCTCTTCCAGGACAATAGCCCATCGCCCTCGGCGGTGTCAAAGTCAAAATTCGCCTCATCATCCTTATACATATAAATAGCGATCTGAGCAGCAGTGTCCAGAGCCTTGTTGATTCCGGCAGTCTGAGCCTGCAAAGCAGCCTGTTCCTTAGTGACACCGTTGGCAATGGCTTCTTGGTACACCCTTGCGTATTCCTCATTGATGGTATTCATGAATTCCGGAAGCTTATTCTTGAGGACTGCACCGATGGTCAGTGTACGAAGTCCTCCTTCATCATTGGGTGTAAAGTCAAAGCCGCTGATGGATCCGGCTTCCGGATACTCAAATACCAGTTCAGTTTTGGTGGAATTGATCGCACCGCCTTCGACATCGCCAATGGACACCAGCGTAATTTTCAGGTAGCCGAACTGTACGTCATTGGGGTTGATCTTCACTACATTACCGTTGTAGACAGCCTCCATCGGCAGTTCCACCGCTTCATGGTAGACCGCATTCAGGCTGCTTTTGGTGAAGTGGAACTCCATAGGTTCAACTACGTGCAATGTCTTACTACCGAGGATGGTGCCTTCTGGAGAAACGGCCTGAATTTTCACATCACCCAAACCGGTAGCGGTAAATACATTGTCCTCTGTCAGGGTGCCAATGTTTTCATCGGAAACTCTCACCACAGTGCCTTCTGGCAGGTCAATGGCGCCGCCGGTAGCCGTAACACCAGAAACCTTGACGGCAAGCTCTGTGCCAACCGTCAGATAGTCATAGTCCGCGGAGAGAATCGCATGGTCAAATTCGTTGGAGGGTTTGGCAGTGGACACCACCACCAAAGAGGAACTCACGGAACGTTCAAATCCGTCGGAGGGACGGTTCACAACCGCGATCGTATTGGAGCCCTCTGCCTTGGCTGCAAAGGTACTGGAACCGCCGCCGTCCAGGTTAACCGCGGTGACACATTCCGCGTCCAGCATGATCTGGGCAATTTCCTCCAGACTGCCGCCTGCGGAGAAGGGCTCCTGGCGGCCATCGAGAACCATCAGAACGACCCTTCCGTCATAGGTGATACCCACACAGGTACGGGATACCCGCTGGTCATAGTAATTCTCGGAATGGGTAACGGCAGATTGTCCATCCTTTACCAAGAAAACGCCCGCGCCAACGGCCTCCTGCAGCTGGTCGTGGTAAGCATTCCATTCAGAAGAGCCACCAATAACAGGCGTACCGTCTTTCAATATGCCAAAGAAGTTCTCACCCGCAAGTCCGTGGTACTCCACGCCTTCCATGATGAGCGCACCGGAAGGCGCGCCAGACTGCATATTATAGAAGTCGCCGTTCACGCCCACCACAGCACTGTAGTTAGTGATATAGTGCTCCGGATCATCGGGATTTGAATGTTTATCCTGAGCCGCATTCATCTGATCCGTAACCCGGGCCATGCCCCAGGAAGAAGCGTCGTTGTCATGATAGTTCGCGTAGATGCTCACATCGCTGCGGGAAACATCCACACTTGCAATGTAGTAGACGAGTTGCTTGTCATCCCGGGTCTGTGCCATCTTGATTTCCTGGGTGATGCCAGGAGCCAGGGTGGAGGTGCTTGTGGAAAAGACCTTGTAGCAGGGATCCTCGTCCACATATCCGGCAGTAATGTACAGATAGTCGGCAAAGGCATAGCAGCAGGCCTTCCGAATGTCGGGGTTCACGCCGTCGGGGAGGTATGAGCCCTCCAAAGACCTAATGCCCTCATTGGAGGAATAGATGCTGAAAACAGCGTCCCGTATTTCATCCTTGGTAGTCACACCGCCCAGACGGTTCTCCACGAAAAATTTTGCCCGGAGAGCATCCGTCAGGTTGGTGGTGAAATAGTTTTTCATGACAGAGCTGATAGCATTGCTGCCGTTCAGTTTTTTCAGGATATAGAAAGCGTCCAAGTCGCCGTACAAGTCCATACGACCAAAAGTGTGGACAGCGGGGTCATCAAGGAGGAAAT
The DNA here is from genome assembly GCA_934434905.1 of uncultured Lachnospiraceae bacterium. Classification (GTDB taxonomy): domain Bacteria; phylum Bacillota; class Clostridia; order Lachnospirales; family Lachnospiraceae; genus 14-2. Next base: position 8,782 of record CAKSAI010000107.1, read on the forward strand.
ACTTGTCGTTATTTGTTCGGATTTCCTCGGCCATTTCCTCCACTGTGCCCGTGACGCCTGCATTCGTGGTAAGCTGGAGAAGGTCACAGATGTCACCGGCCCAGCTGCCCAGATCTGCGGTGCTCTGGATACCGGTATGATAGGCCATATCCATGCAGCCAAACATATGGGCAAGCTCTACCCAGTCACCGTTGGGCAAGGTAAACGCTTCCAGCTGGCGCAGTCTGCGGGCGCTGGTATTGTTTGCCTCGTCCTGATCTGCAACGAAGTTAACAAACGCAGTGTTCTCCTCGCCGCAGAAGGTATTCCATGTGCCGGAATTATACTTTTCCACGCCGGTACGGATGTAGTTAATGACTAAAGCAACCCGTTCTTCATCGGCGTGTTCCTGCGCATAGGTGTTTGCATAGGTTTCAAGCTGGATCAGGCAATCCAGGAAATCACTATAGCTGGTAATCGGTTCTACTGGAATTTGATCTTCGGAAGGCTCCTCGGAAGGATCTTCGGAGGCATCTTCAG
>CAKSAI010000108.1 GCA_934434905.1 uncultured Lachnospiraceae bacterium
ATGCAATAGCCGTCTCACACAGTGCGCCCATATGGGTCAGTTCCTGGCTCAGCAGATCCAGCTGCTGGTCAAATGTCTTTCTCATGGTATCACTCCTTAACCAAACCGTCCGGTGATGTAATCCTCTGTGCGCTTATCTGTGGGCACGGAGAACATTTTTTCGGTGTCGCCATATTCAATGACCTCGCCCAGCAGGAAGAACGCCGTTTCATCCGACACACGCACAGCCTGCTGCATATTGTGGGTTACCATAATAATGGTGTAATCCTTCTGCAGCTCCAGTGCGAGCTCCTCAATATGAGCGGTAGAGATCGGATCCAGTGCCGATGTCGGCTCATCCATCAGGATCACCTCCGGGTTCACTGCCAGAGCCCTGGCGATACACAGCCGCTGCTGCTGGCCGCCGGACAGGCCCAGCGCACTTTTCTTAAGACGATCCTTCACCTCGTCCCAGATCGCCGCATTGCGCAGGGACTGCTCCACGATCTCGTCAAGCTTCGCCTTTGAGCGGATCCCGTGTGTTCTGGGGCCATAGGCGATATTGTCATACACGCTCATCGGGAAGGGATTCGGCTTCTGAAACACCATTCCCACCCGCTTCCGCAGTTCGTTTGTGTCCAGGGAATGATAGATATCCACGCCGTCCAGCGTCACCTCCCCGGTGATCCGGCAGCCCTCCACCAGGTCATTCATCCGATTCAGGGTCTTTAAGAGCGTGGACTTGCCGCACCCGGATGGCCCGATAAAGGCTGTGATCTCATTGGAATAAATCGGGAGATTTATCTTTTTTAAAGCCTGAAAATCCCCGTAAAAAAGATCCAGATCCGTAATATTGATCTTCGGTTGATTATTATTTGCCATCTTATCCTCCATCTATGCCTTTGTCAGCTTCCGTGCCACCAGCCCGGAAGCCCAGTTGATAATCATTACAATGACCAACAGTACCACTGCCGTTGCATAAGCCTCGTTGGTATGAAAGCCCTCGCTGGACAGGTTATACATATGAAAAGCTAAGGTACGTCCTGATCCGAAAAGACCATTTGCAACATTCGCCACCGTTCCCGCCGTGTACATCAGCGCCGCCGTCTCCCCCACGATACGTCCAATCGCCAGGATAATTCCCGACAGGATTCCCGGCATAGCCGCAGGAAGGATGATCTTAAAGATGGTGCGTACACGCCCGGCTCCAAGGCCGAAGCTTCCTTCCCGGTAGGAATCCGGCACCGCTTTCAGCGCTTCTTCACAGGTTCTCATGATCAGCGGGAGGATCATGATCGCCAGTGTCAGGGAACCCGCCAGGATGGATTTTCCCATATGCAGTCTTTTTACAAAAAACAACATGCCGAAAAGGCCATATACGATGGATGGGATTCCGGACAGTGTCTCCGCCGTCATACGGATCACACCCACCACTTTATTTCCGCGCTTTGCATACTCCACCAGGTAAATGGCGGAGCCGATACCCACCGGCACTGCGATCACAAGGGACACCCCGGTAACGAACAGCGTATTAATTGCTGCCGGCACCAGTGAGACATTCTCGCTGGTATAATGGAGCGAGAACAGCGACGGTTTCAGGTACGGAATCCCCTTAACCAGAATATACAAAATCAGAAACAGTAAAATACCGAAGGTGATAACTGCCGAGGCCATCACCAATATATACAACAGCCAGGAAAAGGGACCGCGCCTTCCTTTGCTTCTCATGCTTCCGACCTCCTTTTCAATAGGGAGAACAACAGGTTGATTATCAGAATGAATACAAAGAGGACAACTCCGGTAGCGATCAGCGCTTCCCGATGCAGTCCTTCTGCATACCCCATCTCGATGACGATATTGGAGGTCAGGGTACGGATCCCCTTAAACAGATTGCCCGTAATTCTGGGCTGGTTTCCGGCCACCATGATCACTGCCATGGTCTCCCCGATGGCCCGGCCGATTCCAAGAATAACCCCGGCCATGATTCCGGATTTTGCAGCAGGTACCACGGTAAAGAAAACACTGCGCTCATGTGTCGCTCCCAGAGCCAGTGCTCCTTCATAGTAGCTGTCCGGCACCGCCCGGATGGACGACTCGCTGACACCAACGATGGTGGGAAGGATCATAATTCCCAGCAGAATGGATGCCGTCAGGATACTGCTGCCGTTGGAATAGATCCAGTCCCAGCCGAAAGCGTTTCCCAATGCAGTCGTGACATTTCGGATCGCCGGCACCAGCACTACCAGGCCGAAGAAGCCATATACAACGGATGGAATACCTGCCAGAAGATCTATCGCCGCCTTCAGCGGACGATAGATCTTCTTCGGACAGAACTTTGCCATAAAAACTGCTGTAAGGATCCCCACCGGAACACCCAGGATGATTGCCCCTGCTGTGATATAGATGCTGCCGATGATCATGGGAAGGATTCCATAAGCGGCCGGAACATTGCCCGGCGCCCATTGGGTTCCGGTCAGGAACTTGAAGAACCCGATCTCCTTCATGGCCGGAATCCCGTTTGCAAACAGGAATACACAGATCAGCAGCACCGCCAGGATGGATACCAGAGCAGCCAGGCAGAATAGGATATGTGCAAATGTTTCTTTGAATTTTTTCATGTGTCGCTCCTTTTCTTGGCGGTTCTGCCGCTGCGAAGCTATACCGGCAGTTTCCGCTTACCAGGTGGTCCGCTCTCCGGTGAAGATGGCCTTCACTTCTTCCTTGGTGAGGTCGGTCAAGGTGTTCTTCTGATTCACAATCACTGCGATTCCGTCGATGGCGATCACCGTTGCCGTGAGGGAGGATTCGCTTTCCTTCAGTTCACGGGAAGCCATGCCGATGTCTGCCGTGCCATCCATAGCTGCCTGGATTCCGGCGCTGGAATCACTGGGCTGGAGTTCGATTTCCGCATTGGGATTGACGGCCTTGTATGCCTCAATCAGCTTTTCCATAACAGGGGTTACCGAGGATGAGCCTTCTACCCTGATCTTTCCTGCCGGCTTCGCGCCGCTATATGCCTTCGGTGCGTCCACAGCCTGGATATAACCTTTGCCCTCTACTACCTTCTGACCCTCTTCGCTCAGGATATAGTCGATGAAGTCCTGGGTTACTTCGCTGGGCGTGCCGTTGGTTGCGATATTAAACGGCCTGGATATCTCATAGCTGCCGTTCTTGATATTTTCAACGGTTGCTGCTACGCCATTGATCTTCAATGCTTTTACCGTGTCCTTCAGTGAACCCAGGGACACATACCCGATCGCATTGGGATCTCCGGCCACGTTGGACAACACAACCTCGGTGCTGTTGGAGATCGTCGCCTCGGTAGTTGTACGATCTACTTTTTTCCCGTCTGCACCCTTCTCTTCCACACCGAACAGTTCGATGAATGCGCCCCTGGTACCGGAACCTTCCTCACGGGACACCACGGAGATGAGTCCCTTCACGCCTGCGTCTGTGTTGTCAGTGTTGTTTCCGGATGATGCGTTCCCCGATCCACCGTTGCCGCTTCCGCATCCGATCATTGCTGTTGCCGTCATTGCTGCGATAAGTAATACTACGATAAACTTTTTCATACCTTTTTTCCTCTTTTCTCTCTTAATCTTCTACAGTCAGCACATGCCATTGTTCTTTGGTCCGGCTGAACTGTCACTTTAGTTTCCGCCGTGCTTCCGCCCGACTTCGATACTAAGTATATTGGACAAAAGTAAAAATCGTATGCACGCTATTGTGAAATTTAGGTAAAGTTTTCGTAAGCACGAGCCGTGCAAAAAAAGAGAAACAGGAAATCTCCGTTATGCTTGCATATAAGGAATTTTCTGTTTCTCTTTTTTTATAGGGCGACGCCCGTAACCGAGATGGAACGGAGTGGAATCGAGGTTGGCACGGCGAAGTGGTGTCCGCATAGCCGTGACACGAATCTTTCTATTTTCTTAACCAGAATTTAACAAAGTTTTCCCTTGACCGTGCCATTTTAGCGCAATACAATGAAGAAAAGCGAAGCCGGAAATTTAAAATGTAAAGAGGTACACCATGAAGAAAACAGAACGCGAAGCGTACAGCTCTTCCCAGATAAAAGCCACATTGTCAGACCCGTCGACAGATGTCTCTCTCACCTCCCCGCCCGAAGGAATCAGTGGGCTTTCCTCCGCTGAAGTCAGGGAGCGGACGGAGCATGGGCTTACCAACCATACAGACATCACCACAGAGAAATCCGTGGGTGGGATCGTCAGATCCAATATTTTCACGTATTTTAACCTGATCTTTCTGATCCTGGCGGTACTCCTATGCGTGGTGGGTTCTTACCGGAACCTCACATTCCTTCCCGTTGTCATCGGCAATACCGTAATCGGCATCATCCAGGAGCTTCGCGCCAAGCGAACCCTGGATAAGATGAATATGCTGAACGCTCCGCACGCCATAGTTGTGCGGGACGGTAGGCAGAATCAGATTGTCTCCGAAGATCTGGTAAAGGACGACGTTATACTGCTGACTGCCGGAAATCAGATCTGTGCGGACGCCGATGTGATCTGGGGAAGCATCTCTGTAAACGAATCCCTGCTCACCGGCGAGGCGGACGAGATCAAGAAAGATCCGGGAAGCAAGCTTCTGTCCGGCAGCTTCGTGGTATCCGGGCAATGCTACGCCCGGCTTACACAGGTAGGGAATAACTCCTATATTTCAAGGCTGACCGCAGAAGCAAAGGCCATGGGTAACGGCGAGCAGTCGGAGATGATCCGTTCCATCAATCAGTTGGTAAAATGGATTGGCATTATCATCATCCCGGTGGCAGCTATTCTGTTTTCACAGGCTTATTGGATCAATCACGAAGGCTTCCGGAAGAGCATCGTTTCCATGATAGCCGCCGTCATCGGCATGATCCCGGAAGGACTTTATCTCTTAACCACCATTGCATTGGCTCTCGGCACCATCCGTCTGGCCAAGAGACACGTACTCCTGCATGACATGAAAAGCATCGAGACCCTGGCACGGGTTGACGTCCTGTGCGTGGACAAGACCGGCACCATCACAGAACCGGACATGCGTGTGGCAGAGGTGGTATGCAGTCAAAACTTTGACGGTCAGCCGGAACAGCTTCTGGCCGACTATGTAGCTGCCATACCGGACAATAACGCCACCATGCAGGCGATTCGTGAATATACGACTACTTTAACAGTAAGCAGCAGGAAAAGCCCTCTGTCTACGGTTCCCTTCTCCTCCTCCCGCAAGTACAGCGCTGTCACATTCACAGAGGGAAGCTATCTCCTGGGCGCACCGGAATTCGTCATGGGGAATTCGTACAGTGCCATCCTTCCTGAGATCTCTCCCTACCTGAAGGGCGGAAACCGGGTTCTGCTTCTTGGAGGCTGTGACTGCCTTCTTCCAACCGGAGAACCTGCATCGGAAGTAATCCCCCTCGGATATGTCATCCTGGAGAATCCAATTCGGGAAAATGCAGCAGAAACCTTTTCCTATTTTAAGGAGCAAGGCGTTGCCATAAAGGTCATATCCGGGGATAATGCAGAAACAGTCTCGGAGATTGCCCGACGTGCCGGCATCGAGCATGCAGAAAATTATATCGACGTAAGCGTCCTGAGTACCAAGGACGAGCTGCGGGCTACCGCAGAGGAATATACGGTTTTCGGCCGCGTGACGCCAGCGCAGAAGCAGTTTCTTGTTGCCGCACTGCAGAAGGCCGGTCACACCGTTGCTATGACAGGTGACGGTGTAAATGACATTCTTGCCATGAAGGACGCTGACTGCAGTGTCGCCATGGCCTCCGGCAGTGAGGCTGCCACACAGGCTGCACAGGTAGTCCTTCTGGACTCCGATTTCGCCCGTATGCCCAGCGTAGTATCGGAAGGCCGACAGGTAGTAAACAATATCCAGCGCTCCGCCAGCCTGTTTCTTGTGAAGAATATCTTCTCCCTGCTGATGGCACTGTTTTCTGCTGTTTCCGCCATCACCTATCCGCTGGAACCCGCTCAGATATCGCTGATCGGCTTATTTACCATCGGTGCCCCCGGCTTCCTGCTGGCGCTGGAACCCAACAGGAAACGAATTGAAGGTCGGTTTATGCGAAATGTCCTGCTGAAAGCCCTTCCTGCCGGTCTGACCGATGTACTGGCGGTAAGCTCTCTCGTGGTCTGCGGTAAAGTGTTTTCCCTCCCAAAGGAGGATATCGCCACAGCGGCAACCATGTTATTGGCACTGGTTGGCTTCATGATACTCATCAAGATCAGCCATCCCTTCAACCGCCTGAAATACACCATCCTGATACTGAACATCGCAGGGCTGCTGTTCTGCGGGATCTTCCTGAGCAGTCTGTTTGCCATAAACGGAATCTCCGCCATCTGCTTCCTGCTGATGGTTGTCTTCGGATTCGCTTCGGAATCGTTGTTCCGCCACCTGTCGAACCTGGCGGAGAAGCTGGATGAGAAGTTCTTTAAACAATAGAAAGCTCGCTTTGCTCACATGAAAGTCTTTCGGCAATGGATTTTTCCAAATAATCGTGGGAAAAACGATTCTAAGTTTTATACGAAGCGATTTCGAGATCTTGTTTCAATTCATCCGCATAACATTATTGGCACAAAAACCGGACATTTTTTCACAATGCTTTTCTCAACACTTTATGCTATCATGTAATTATATATTAGCATTTTCGGGAGGATATTTATCATGCTTACTCATCCTTTTATTTTTTCAAAGGCGACAGCTGTTTGGCAGGAAAATGCGGAGAAGGAAATGAATCTGACGCTGCTCTTTAAAGCTGTCGTTCCCATGAGCAGTTGTGCTAAATTAGCACTTGCCTGCTCCACTAGCTACATCCTGTTTGTAAATGGACGGTTTGTTGCAGTCGGTCCGGCCAGAACTGCTCACGGTTATCATCGTGTAGACGAATTTGCACTTGCACCATATTTGACAGAAACAGAAAACATTATTTCTATTCATGTAACCGGTGCTGCTGTCAACAGTTATTCTAATGTATACCATGACTCATTTTTGTGTGCAGAAATTACAGAAGATGACTGCATTCTCGCTTACACTGCTGTATCAGGCGGAGGCTTTACTGCCTGTTCTTATCCTGAACGGGTACAAAAGGTTCCCCGATATTCAGAACAACGACTCTTCGTAGAAGTTTACCGTTTCTCCGCAGAGTCACAGAAGAAGGATACCGATATGCATATCGGCAGTCCGGTCACCCTCGATGAAGTATCTTCCGGATGCTTTATCTGCCGTGACCTGTTCTATGCAGATTATGAACAGATACCAGCAAAGAATATCATTGCGCAAGGCAAATTTGCAGTCAACGAAAGGTCTGAAGTAAAGGTTCCTATCTACTATCGGGAAGCTGTATATCGCAGCCAGTACGCAGGCCGCAAATTTCCCTTTATCTCCTATCCAATGGAGGATGCTGAAATACTTCCGGTTATTGAGGCACAAAAGCTGCATTTCTCCCATACGAACACAGAGATATCTTCCTTTCATACCACGCTATTATCCGGCGGAAATTATGTGGATGCAGATTTAGGCTACAATGCAACCGGTCTGATCTCCCTTTCAATTACATGTCATACAGACACGACCTTGTATTTACTGTTTGATGAGCTTCTAACCGAAGACGGCAACATAGATTTTCTTCGATTAACCTCATCTAATGTTCTGATCTGGGAGCTTGCTCCGGGGCATTATGAGCTTATCACAAGTGAAGCATATACCATGCGTTATCTCCGATTTGCATGTATCAGAGGCAATTGTACCATTGAACAAGCCGCACTCAGACGTGTTGGTTTTCCACCGGTATGCCGTCAGCTTATTGACAGTGACCCAAAGCTACAGATAGTATTTAAAGCTGCTGTAGAGACCTTCCGCCAGAATACCTATGACATTTACATGGACTGTCCCTCCAGAGAACGTGCCGGTTGGCTTTGTGACAGCTTCTTTACAGCCCGTGCTGAGTTTGCCCTAACCGGTCGTTGTGAAGTGGAACATGCTTTTTTGACCAACTTTTTACTTCCGGATTCTTTCCCATATCATCCAAAGGGAATGCTTCCAATGGCATATCCGGCCGAACAGATTCGTATACGCTTCATCCCCAACTGGGCAATGTGGTATATATTGGAATTGGAGGAATATTTTACCCGATCAGGTGATGAAGAATTTGTGCAGGCGGCCCGGCCAAAAATGATGGAACTTTTAAATTATTTCCGTGCTTTTGAAAATGAATACGGACTGCTTGAAAATCTGGAATCATGGGTATTTGTAGAATGGTCCAAGGCAAATGATCTTGTTCAGGATGTGAATTTCCCTACCAATATGCTGTATGCCAGGGTAAAACGGGCGCTTTCCCACTTATATGACGACAAATCATTGTTAGCGGAAGCAGAAGCCATGGAAGATCAGATTCGTACATTATCATCAGACGGCCTCTTCTTCTGCGATAATGCCATAAGAAAAGACGGAGAATTGGTTTTATCAGGAGAGCATACTGAAACATGTCAATATTATGCCTTCTTTTGCGGAATTGCAACTCCAAAGACACATACCGAATTATGGAACACTATGCTGACACAATTTGGTCCTGAACGTACGAACGCCTTCCCGGATATCCATCCGTCAAACACTTTTATCGGACATTATCTGCGGTTGGATTTGCTTTCAACATATGGTGAAGATGTACGTTTATTAGAAAATATTAAAGGTTATTTTTACAAAATGGCCTGCCTGACAGGAACCTTATGGGAATACGACACACCCAAAGCAAGCTGCTGCCACGGATTTACAAGTGCAATCACATATTGGCTTAACCGTCTGGGCAAATTAACGTAACCATGTACAAATAAAAGAGCGAAAGGGGAAAATGCAATGCATAAACTGTCATTACATATTACAAACGCAACATCGGCAGAGCAAAAAGCATTAATGGAATTAGCTGATATTTTACAGATCAATTTTTCTGCAGACGGTGTTTTGGTTCATTTGGAAAAATCACCGGAAAACAAAACTGGTTTTGAATGGCAGGAGGACTGTGCTGTTGTCTACTATCATGAACCGGTTCAATTGTTCCGTGCAATTGGACTACTAATCGAAGCCTGCCGCAGTGCCTCCCATAATTCAATCAGGGAAAAGCCGTGGCACACCATGCTGGCTCCTATGGTTGACTGTTCCAGAAACGCAGTAAATACAGTGCCTGCTGTTAAACAACTCATCCGGCACCTCGCCCTGATGGGTTACAATTCTCTCATGCTCTACACCGAAGAT
>CAKSAI010000109.1 GCA_934434905.1 uncultured Lachnospiraceae bacterium
ATAGTTGGATTTTTCAGACTTCTGATACATGTCTTCCGCCTGAAAGATCTTGAGTTCTCCGCTCTCGCCATCCTTCCCTTCGTGTAACTTCTTATACTCCGCATAAGTCGGAACATCCTTCATCCGGCAAAGTGTGACACTGCCTAACATCAGAGGCTCTCGCTCTGCCTTTATTCCCAACGTATGTACACCCTCTGTCAGATAAAACTTCAGGGGCTCATCATAGTACCCGGAGGCGTCCGCCAACATTTTATGCTGCCAGATGTATTGTTCCTCCTGTCTGGGGCGGATGTCATGTCCATCCAGGTCGACGGCAGGTTCTGAGGCTACATCCACAAAGACTCGTTCAAAGGTTAGAAATTCCGCTTCACTATAAGGTAATTCCCCATCGATATACACGGAGCGTTCTGCCGTCAGGCCATTACCGCCATAGGTGAGATATTCTACACTCATCTGATAAAGTCCTGTCTGCGGCACCGTTATATCCCATTCTACATAGCCGTCTTCTTCCGTTAATATAATATTTCTTTTCCCCTCATATTCCTCATAGAGCTGTACTGTCCCTTCTGCTGCAGCATACTCGCTCACCGGAATGCTCACTTCACAGTCTGCCATTCTCTCCTGCCCATACTTTTCCAGATAGGCAGCATAGGAATTCTCCGGTGAAAAGCCGTTATATTCTGTATAACCTTCCCCGTCATTCTGCTTCTTTCCATGATTCAAAAACATGAGCACTGCTGCCAATACCGCAATTATCATTATAGATATGATAATTAGCAACCTTCTTCTTTGCCGGATCATTTATCACAATTCCTCCAATTTCTTTACAGAGAATCCCACTTGGATACACTAAAAATTTAAGTTTTCTCTACAATATGCGATCGTTTCGTTCAATCCGTAATTGTTTACGCTGAATATATATTCTTCACTATAACTGCTGGATGCCTGTGGCCTTGCCTCAAGCTCTTTATACCATTTCCATGCCGCATCATATTCCTTGAGGAGTTCCTTAACGCCCTCCTGTTTCCTGCATTTCGCAAAAATATGGAAGCAAATATCTGCAAGTGTGTAAAAACGGATCGCATATTCTATACTGTTTTCTATAAAGCTCCTCAGCTCTGCCTTATCCAGTTGGATATCCTTGAATTCTTCCCTGATCTCCTTCCACAAATCAACCGCGTCTTCCTTTTCCTTCAAGGCCTTCTCTACGAGACCGTGTTCTTCCAGATATCGGAATACTTTATTAAGCTGCCTTAGTCCGGCAATCCGGTCGTCCCGGATCCAAAGACCACACGGCATTAATTCTTCGTTGAGGGAAAGATCATAGGCTTCGATTCCTCTCCCATGTAATACTGCCTCTGGTATCTTCTTACTGCACAATTCGTAAAATTTTCGTGCATTTTCCTGATCCATTCCCATTTCCTGACGCGCATAGCCCAGGAATATTTCTTCTTCTGTCCGGGAAGGATCTTTCCCATACATTCCGATGACATAGGCATTCAGGTCGCACCAAAATTCATTCTGAATATACGGGCCTCCCCAGCCGCCGCCCCGCGACCATGCAAAAATTCCCTGGAATAATGGATTGTCAATCACATCCCTGATCCCCTTCGGTTCTTTTAACTCCGTGAAATAGTTGATCACACCATTCATCACATACATCGGGTAAGCACCCTTGCCTTCATATTCCCGCTGGCATTGTACTTCGATCACCTGTCCATGCTGTCCCATCCCAATACACGGATTGAATTTCACTCTTCTCCAGAAATCCAGCTTCGTGTGCTTCATAGAGAAAATAAGCTTGTCATGTCTCTCGATCTGATCCGTGACATCTAAATAATACTCCAAATCTGCATGAAAGCGGTCTGGAAATATATCCCAGGTTCGGAAGATCAGATATTTGCCATGACGGACGCATATTTCTTCTCTCAGAAATTTTATTAATTCAACAAACGCTTTTTTCTCCTGCTCTTTATTGCCGTATTTCACCGCACCGTTCCCGACATGATATGGGGTGTCATGGAGGTATGTCTCTCCTACGCGAATGATCAATCCGTCCAAAGGATATCGTTCAAATAACTCATCAAACAGAACCCGATGGATTTCCTTTGTCTTCTCACGAAAAATATCTATTTTTCCTTCTTCATTACATATTTCGTCTTTATACTTCTCTACCAGAAGCTTCGGCAGTACAAACAGATCCATATGCGTCAGGGCCATAAGCCCCGCACTGTGCGCTGCATTCACTTCTTTTTCTGCTTTTTTCTGCATCTGTTCCAGCCATTTGCGTCCCCCCTCTTCCGCAAAGAAGTCCCCGCCCATTTTCTCAAAGGAAGCGGTTGTTGCAAAGTAGCGGTATACCTGTGTGTTATATCCGTATTTTACAAGCTTTTCCGGATTCCGAAACGCTGTGTCAAAGGGCTTCTCGCCGGGATTGTCGTGCACCATGTCCATTATAAATTTCATTTTTATGATCTGCCTTTCTGCGAACGCTTTTCTAAATTTGTTGTATTCTTAATTCTGCCTGTGTGTAGGGCTTTAAGCAGAAGCTTACGGTATCTTCGGCTATCTCTATCGGTTGTTCCAAAACATTCCCGAACAAATCCGTCAGCCACGCCTTAGAAACTGCACCATTTACCGTGACGGCAATGGGACAGTCCCTGCCTTCCGCCTCGTGCATACGTATTGCCAGACACCCATCTCTCTGCGCAACTCCGGTAAACACCGCTGTGACTCCCTGCGTATGAAGCAAGCTTCCTGTCGTTTGGAGGCTGCCTGCGTGCGATGTATTTGTAACATACTGCATTGGGTTCATGCAGTTATCCATCTCTCTGGATAATGCCGCTGCCTTTGGATCGGCCGCCATGATAAACAAAAGGATATCATGCATATTCCGCTCAGGATATGGATCCGGATTCTCTGCTGTATTGATCAGCGTTACAAACAGGTCGTTCCTGGATAACCGAAAACCGTATTTGCAGTCGGACGCAATCGCGAGTACACGGCCATCTGCCAGCTCTGCTGCTCCATAACGCTGGCAGGGTACATCTATTTCCTGCTCCGTCCGCCACAAAGCTCCTCCCGGAACATCACACAACATGCGTCCTGTAGCTTCTTTCAGCGGGAATCTCCATGTCAGAATCGGCTGTTCCTCCTTCTTCCTGGACTCTTCCTTCCAATCCGCCTGCAGACGCACCCTCAAGTGCTTATCTTCGCTTCCCAGAGAGATCGTTGTTGTAATACGGGAATGTGCCACGGCATGTTCCATCTGTAAACCGGAAGATAATCTTCTCTTCGCAACACTCAACTTTACCGGTTCCGCCACTTTCTCGGACGCAAGCCATCGGTCGATGACCCAAGAGCTCATTCCATGTCTTTGCGCCCGGATGTAGCATAGCCCTGCAGATTCTCCTTCACGAATACGCTCATTTCCTGTTGTTTTATCAATCAGAGAATAGAGCTCCCCGCTACGGGAATCAAACCGTGCACAGAGATATTTGTTTTCTAAAACGATATCCTCAAACGGTCTGTGCTGACGGACATCCCCATGTGTATTCAGGTAACAATTTGTCACCTCCAAAGGCTCCCTTTCATTCAACACTACCGTGGTGTATCCGTAGGCCGGAACCTCTGCTGTCACGATAACTTCAAAGTAACAATGACTCCAGTACTCTCTCTGATCCGTTACACGCTCAAAAGGTACTGCATTTCCCTCCACATCTGTGATATCTAACAGTGGAAGGCTTCCCGGCCAATCCCAGATCGTGAGCTTCACATTCTCTCTGCGTTCTGTCCCGGTCGGATTAAAAATATGAAGAATACGCTTTTTCCCTGTTCCGCTCTCATGTGTAGGAACATTCCCCTGTTGAAGCCCATAGCCGACACCTGCACCTTCGGACCGGGAATTCTCTTCGTCCTCAGTTGTCAAAAAAGACGTGTCGATTGCTGCCGCCAAAGCTTCTAATGCCTGCGCGGAAACACTGTTCGCTGCTGCCATGGCCTCCTGATAGAGGCCCATGGCATATTCCCGGCTGTCCTGCGTACAGGAGCCGGTCAGTATATCATGAAAATGCGTAAACAGCACCTTCCTCCATGCCTTCTCAAAAACCTCCTCCCGATATGGTATCTTCCATTCCTTTCCGCTTAAGGCTGCTAATTTTTCTGCATTGAGAAGTGCATTTTCCGCACGTCGATTTCCCCGTTTGATGCGACTCTGCGTTGTATAACATCCTGTGTAGATACCGTTTAACTCTTTTGTCACCAACGGCAGCTGTTCTCTCACGCTCTCCGCCGCTGCAAAATAGTCGCGAAGACGTGCAAACCGTATTCGGGGAAATACAGGCCATTGCTTCATTTCCAGGATGCGGTTTATATCTCTTCTTGTAGGACCGCCTCCGTGATCCCCCACTCCGTATACTGCCAATCCCGTGCGCAGCCCTCCGCACAGCTTGGCCATACGCACAAGTCCGATGGCCGGGTCTGCCGAGACACCGCTATTGTACCAATAAGGCTCCTTGTACATGAGCAGTTCCCTTCCCGACGGTGCCTGCCAACGATAGAGAAACTTGTCATTATCGCCCAGTCCGCGGCAATGATAATAGTACTTCACTCCTCCCATCGCATCGATTTCCGGCAGGAATGCGCTATGTCCGAACGTATCCGGTGAGAAATCAAGATTCAAAGACGCAGGGTCGATTCCCCAATGCTCCTTAAAATACTTTTTCGTGTACAAAATGTGGTTTAACAAAGATTCCGTACACGGCATATTCTTGTCTGTCTCCACCCATGCTGTCGCAGTTATTTCCCATCTTCCCTCCTCGATACGCTTCTGAATCTCCGGTTTCATATACGGAGCGTATTCTTCCACTATCTGATAGGTAGATGCCTGTGATTGAGAAAAACAAAATTCCGGATATTCCTCCATCAGGCGCAGCATGGTGCGAAACGTGGCTATTACCGTAGCGACCGTCTCATCCCAGCCCCATTGCCAGTTCATATCCAGATGTGCATGACCTGCCATCAGCAACGTATATGTATGTGCTTCCCCGGCCAGTGGCAGAAGGCACTGTTCCGCTTGTCTGCAGACCTCATTTGTCAAAACTCCCTCTACCTTCTGCGCATTTTCCAGTAAGTACAATGCAGCTCCCACTTCTTTGTCAACTTCTGTTCCTGCATGAGCCTTCATCTGCAAACAGAAGTCCAGTTCTGACAAAATTCGATCGTGCCACCGATTCATCGGTGTGATTCCGGCGCGTTCCCCGGCAGAAAGCCCCAGCCCATGTGTATGGTCGTACCCTGTTTTGTCTCTGATGCCCTCCACATTCAGACGTACTTCGCGAAACCTCGCTTCTAATGTTTTTCCCATTTCCCTTATCCCTTCTATCCATTGTTTTGGCACAGCTTTTTGATCACGTATTGATCTTCTTCCACGCCGATAACTTCTATCCTACCGTTATCCAGATCGTAACTCACAGTTGCTATTCTATTGATGTCCTTAAGCACAACGTAAAAATCTTTTGTAAAAAGATATCCGCAGACCGTCATGGTGCCCTTCCTTGGGATTCGTACAGGCGTTTTACATGCTTTTCGTTTATCCTCGCAGAACTTGTTCATCTGTATCTGTAACTCTTCCGTCAGATTATCATAATGATCTCTTCCGCCTATTCCGGCCAACTCCAGGTAAGAAACCAGCTCGCCCTTTCCTTTTTCCTTTGCTGCCTGCACATAATTTCTGGAATGATACGCAGGAACCCATGTACGATCGATATTGGTGAGCAGAGATTCCCAACAGACGTCACCCCGCTTCTGGAAGCATATGCCTCCTTGTTATGGATATTGCCTACCCATACATCCAGCTCATCACGAAATTCTCCTACCTGATCATTGTTGTACCACAATTCATAATCTGACATTCCCGACAACGCTGTAATGTGCGCAAAATAATCCGGAAACTTTCCCGCAATCGCAAAGGCATTACCGCCGCCGCCACTTCCGGCTTCAAAGTATACGATCTTGTCATCAAGGATGTACTCTTTATAGTGAGCCTTCACATATTCTATGGCGTCGATCACATCATATAATTCCCAGCCGTTACAATCCTGCTTTCCGTCCGAGAACGCACGGCCTCTCATATCTACCTGGACTCTTAGATATTTTGTCTGTGGTGTGTCCATTTCGCAGAATTCCGGAATACTCATATGCCACCCATGCGTCCCGGCTATAATGTAGGAGGGCTTTTCCGGCTTCAGGATTCGCATTGCCAGCACCAATTCCGGATTTACGGAAGATCGATAGTAAATAAAATCGCAATACTTCGAATACCTGTTTTTTTGTGCACACGTTGTTTTGTCTTGCCTTATCTTGTCTTCATATTCAGAAAAGAATTCATTACTCATTTGCGCTCCACCTTTTCAATGTATATGTATATTATAATTCAAAATACCGTCATTTTCTCGTTATTTTCGTCCGCTTTTGTATGTTTTTTCTGTTTTTGTACACAGTTTAAAAAAGGAGGTAAAAAAGGATTCCGTTATTGATATAGCGGAATCCTGGGATTTGAAAATATGTACTTTTTATTTGGAATTATTTTCCTTGAGAATACTTCCTGCGGAACTGCAATGGTGTCGATTCTGTCAAAGTCTTAAAGTTTTTCTCAAATTGGGAGATGCTTTCGTACCCGGACTGGGCGGCAATATCCGTTATGCTCATGTTTGTCTTTAATAATAACTCTTTGGATTTTTGTATACGGCAAAACGTCCGATATTCCGTAATCGTATATCCGGTAAACAGTTTAAAAATCCGTGCCAAATAGGTCCTGCTGATAAAAAAGTGGCTTGCAATATCATCCAACGAACACGGTTCATTGCTATGCCCTTGCATATAGATAATAATATCCTGAACAGTCTGATATATATTCGTGCGCGCCTTTGAGGTGGAGGGCGGCGTATTGTTGAACTGAAAGCCATGCTGTCTTCTGTTACGAAGAAAGATCATCAGCAAATTCATAACACAAAGAAGCGCCTGCGCATTACCCTCTTCTGTATTCAACAGCATATTACTTTTCAACATCTCAATCGTTGTCAGAATGCTCTGCCAGTCATCTTCTGAAAATTCTGTGGGACCCCAATAGTTTTCCCCAATCTCTGTTAAGCTTGGAATACCCGGTAACGAAAAATACTTGTCCAATACTGTCGCATCCAGATACAGAAGAAAACGATGATACTTTTTCTTATCCGAAAGAAGACAGCTATAGTGCATCTGATTCTTATTTAACAGGATCCCCATACCGGGTTCAACATGACAAATATAGTGATCAATGAAATAATGACGGTCACCCTCCAGCAAAAACAGAAGTTCTATTGCTTCGTGAAGATGATTTTTATGCATGGATGAAGCGTTCGGCGTTAAAAGTTCTTGTGCATACAGCCCTGGTATTTCCTTGAAAAAAGTGACGTGACTCATTCTCTTTCTCCTCTTCTGCCATTTGCTTTATTATATTTATTTCGGAAATACAAGTCAATACCTTCCAACCTACACCCGCTCCAGCAGATACCCTTTGTTGCGAAGATAGGAGATCGTGATCTCCGTATTCTCATCTGCAAGCTTCGCATTCAATCTCGAAATCGCCGTATACAGGGCTGTGCTGTCCGTCACGAGGGGACGCCCACACACGCTTTCATACACCTTCTCTTTAGCGATGATCTGGCCGTTGTTCCGTGCCAGCTGCAGGAGCAGCGAGAACTCCTTCTGCGCCAGCAGGAGATCCTTGTCCTTGCTGTATCCGATCCGTTTCTGTTTTCAAACCCTTCCATGTCCTCACTGTCATATTCTCTGAGCTTCATAAGCTCTGTATGGGCTTGAAGCTGCGGTGTGTAAAATTTCACCGACATTCCCGCACGGCACATTTTGTCGTAACATTCGGTAAGATACCAAAGGGTCGGAATGATCTCTTCCAGCGTTTCTATATCGTGATCGCGGGGAGCAAGCGCAATTTGCGCCATTTCGGCAAGATAAGGGCTGTCTTTATAGGTGGGCGCTGCGTGGCTGTGCTCCTTATGGCCTTCAATAATGCCGTGAAGCTTTACGATTCTGTTTAATTTCTCTTGGGAAATGGGCATAGTATACCTCCCGTTTATAGGTCTATTCTGTCATAGCCTTGATAAATCCGATGATATTTTGGGCGGCGTTATAGCGAAGCATACCTATACCAAAGGAAAAATCGTCAAGGCGCTCTTTTGAAAACGGAAACAGCAGCTTGACCGAGTAGTAAGGCTCGTCCGCCTTGTCGGCTATTATTTTTCGCAGTTCGTCCTCGTCCCGCGCAATCAGTCGGTTTTTATAGAAATAGTTGATTTTATTGGGATCGCATTTCGGATAAAGCTCGGTATCAAAGCAGTGATCGGCGGCAATGTCGGCATCGCACAGATTAAAATAATCATAAGCCGCTCCGCCGAAACGGGAATCCCAGGCTGCATCGGTATGGGCGGTTACACCTTTTATACGGGTGATGTTCCAGGAATGAGGCTCCCGCCGTCCGTTTTCGTGTAAAGCCTCTCCAACAACCACAATTGAGGCTATTCCAAGTCTGTCGCACAGCAGTTTATATGCCTTGGCGAATCCTTCGCAGACGCACCGATCGCGGAGCAATGCACCGACCACCGAAAAACAGTCGCTGTCAAACGGTTCCTCGGCCGTGTGAATGGTGTAAAGAAAATTATGCACCTTGAGCTGTTTTGCAAGGGGACTCATATCCGGCTTTACGCTGTTTTTTATAAATAATTCTATCCGATTTTCCACCTCTGCCCAAAGCTTCTCGGCCTCCTCTTTGGTATAGTCATACTGAAAAACAAGCTGAATGTACATGGGGGTCTGTTTGGTGATGACCCGACGGCGGTCGAGATAGAAAAAAACGGGATTGTCAAACAGCACGGCGGTCATAATCTTTTTGGTATCTACCGTAAAGGCCTTGCCCATACCGGCGTGAACGGACAGGGCAGGTTCAAAACGAAGAAGCGCCTCGCATATCCGATCGTATAGATTTTTCTCGCCGTCGGTGAGACGGGAATAATAAAACTTGGAGCCGTTATCCTTCATGGTGTCACCTCGTTTTGGGGAGCTTGCCGAGATTTTTCAAAAGCCGCCGTCTTTTGATGTGCAAAATCCGTATTGACAATAATCCCAACCGACATATCATCTCCGCTGCCTTTTTCCGAAAGGGTCGGCAAATAGTCTTTC
>CAKSAI010000110.1 GCA_934434905.1 uncultured Lachnospiraceae bacterium
GAGTATATATTATGTGTGGTTCTTTCCGTGTTTTTGTTATTTTTAGGAACAAGAGGATATTTTAACTTTCATGGCACACAATGGGTGGAAGTGGCGGCTTTTGTGATAACGTATTATCTATGTGAGGTTTTGGTTGTTAATGGAAAAGCGTTTGAACAGAAACGTCTGTACTATAGATTGACGGTTGTAGGGATGATTTTTATAATAGCATCCGCTTATTTGGGAACATTTTCAATGCTTGCGGACAGGTCGTTGAAAGAAGGGGAGAATGGAACGTCATTAATTGTAGGACATATAACAGATAAAAACGAGGGAATCTGGCAGCTTACTTTTTCGAATGATGTCCTTATGATGGCAGATCGCCCCAGCATTCAAAACGTTGGAGCAACACCATGGGGCTGGGAAGGACATGGCGCAAGAGTATTGGCGATGTATGAACAATCTTCACCACGAGTAGTTCTTTATGACGAAGAGCATGAATGCTGGGGAAATAAGTTAAAAGATTATGCTCAGGATCTTGTGGCTTTTATGCAGGAGAGATATACCCGATATGGTGATACGATCATTTATATTCGAAATGATTATTATGAAGAAGCATGCAAAATACTAAATGAATAGGAGGCGGAAATAATATGAAAGTTGTAATTTTAGCAGGAGGATTCGGAACACGAATCAGTGAGGAAAGCCATTTAAAACCAAAGCCAATGTTGGAAATTGGGGGGAAACCCATTCTGTGGCATATCATGAAGGAGTATTCCCATTATGGATTCAATGAGTTCGTAATATGTTGTGGATACAAACAGCATGTTATTAAAGAATGGTTTGCAGATTATTATCTTTATAATAGTGATATCACATTTGATTTCAGCAATAATAATGAAATGACAGTTCACAATAATGTTGCAGAGCCATGGAAAGTGACTTTAGTAGATACCGGATTAAATACTATGACCGGCGGCCGGGTAAAGCGGGTACAGAAGTATATCGGAAATGAAACATTTATGTTGACTTATGGCGATGGTGTATGCAATATTAATATCA
The DNA here is from genome assembly GCA_934434905.1 of uncultured Lachnospiraceae bacterium. Taxonomy (GTDB): domain Bacteria; phylum Bacillota; class Clostridia; order Lachnospirales; family Lachnospiraceae; genus 14-2. The sequence continues at coordinate 1,042 of CAKSAI010000110.1, forward strand.
GGGAGTTACTTGAGTTTCATAGGCATCACGGCAAGATGGCAACACTTACGGCAGCAAGTGTCGGACAGCGATTCGGTGTACTTGATATCGCAGAAGACGGAACAATTGATGCATTCCGTGAAAAGAGCATGGATGACGGTTCCAGAATCAATGCCGGGTATATGGTATTAGAACCGGAAATCTTTGACTATATCAAAGGAGATGCAACCGTATTCGAAAAAGAACCATTAGAGACTGCCGCTAAGATGGGCGAATTAAAGGCATATATGTTTGACGGTTATTGGCAGTGTATGGACACAAAACGTGAGATGGACAAGCTCAACGAGTTGTGGGATTCAGGAAAAGCCCCCTGGAAGACATGGGAGTAAAATTTTTGCTTTTGAGAGGAGAGAAGCATTATGTTTGAAAATAAGACAGAAGAGCAGGCAAAGAAACAGATTTTGGATATGGTTGAGGAGTATTGCGATACTTATCATAATAAGAAAAAAGAGTTTGAACCCGGAGACCGCATTACCTATGCTTCCCGTGTATATGACCACGAGGAAATGTGCAATCTGGTAGATTCCGCATTGGAATTCTGGCTTACTTCCGGAAGATATACGGATGAGTTTGAAAAAGCATTTGCAAAATATTTGGGAGTACGGTATTGTTCACTTGTAAACTCAGGTTCTTCGGCAAATCTGAATGCCTTTATGGCGTTGACGTCCCCGCTATTAGGAGAACGACAGGTAAGACCCGGAGATGAGATGATCACGGTTGCGGCAGGATTCCCGACAACAGTAACACCGGCAATTCAATATGGAGTAATACCGGTATTTATTGATGTGACAATTCCACAATATAATCTGGACATAACGCAGTTAGAGGCTGCTTTGTCAGAAAAAACAAAGGTTGTAATGGCAGCCCATACGCTGGGAAATCCATTTGACTTAAAAGCAGTAAAGGACTTTTGTGACAAGCATAATTTGTGGTTGATTGAAGATAACTGTGATGCGCTGGGCTCAAAATATATTGTGGATGGAGAAGAGCGGTTTACGGGAACTATTGGTGATATCGGAACATCATCCTTCTATCCGCCACATCACATGACTATGGGAGAAGGTGGAGCAGTTTATACGAATAATCCATTATTAAATAAATGTATCCGCTCTTTCCGGGATTGGGGGCGCGATTGCGTATGTGCTTCGGGACAGGATAACTTATGTGGACATCGTTTTGATAAGCAATATGGCGAGTTGCCATTAGGGTACGACCATAAATATGTATATTCTCATTTTGGGTATAATCTGAAAGCGACAGATATGCAGGCGGCAATTGGATGTGCCCAGATTAGGAAATTCCCCAGCTTTGTAGAAAAGCGCAGACATAATTTTGACAGATTAAAGGCAGGGCTTGCAGGGTGTGAGGATAAGCTGATTCTTCCGGAAGCGTGTGAAAATTCCCGTCCAAGCTGGTTTGGGTTCCTTCTTACCTGTAAAGAGGGTGTCGACAGAAATAAAGTGATCGATTACATTGAGGGTCATGGTGTTCAGACACGTATGCTATTTGCAGGAAATCTTACAAAGCATCCTTGCTTTAATCAGATGAGAGCAGAAGGAAAAGGTTATCGAATTGTCGGTGATTTGAAAAATACAGATCGAATTATGAATGATACCTTCTGGGTAGGTGTATATCCGGGAATGACAGATGAAATGATTGATTATATGGCAAAGACAATTTGTGAAGCCGTTTCCAAGTAATATAATATGTGATGTTTGAAAAAGGAAGGAAAAGAAGTATGAAACAGCGACTTGCAGACTATGTGGCAGACTTTTTAGTTAGTCATGGAGTCACAGATTGCTTTAGTGTAGTTGGTGGTGGTGCGATGCACCTCAATGATGCATTAGGGCATAAGGAAGGATTAAAAGTTACCTACAATCATCATGAACAGGCATGCGCGATTGCGGCAGAAGCATACGCACGTTTGGATAATAAAATCGCAGCGGTGTGCGTTACTACCGGTCCTGGCGGGACAAACGCACTGACTGGTGTTGTCGGTGGATGGCTTGATTCCATTCCTATGTTTATCATCAGCGGACAGGTTCGCTATGATACAACAGCAAGATATGCGCTTCAATATACGGAAACTCCGCTTCGTGCCATGGGAGATCAGGAATATGATATTGTTAAGTCTGTTGCGGCAATGACAAAGTATGCTGTAATGATTGAAAATCCGAAGACGATCCGGTATCACTTGGAAAGGGCATGGCATCTGGCAACCACCGGCCGCCCTGGTCCTGTTTGGATTGATATCCCTGTAAATTATCAGGGGGGATATATCGAAACAGACGAACTGGAGGGATATGATCCGGCAGAAGATGATGTCCATTTGCCACCGGCTGTGGAGGACGCTACCATCCAGACGGTACTGGAAAAGATTAAAAATGCAAAGCGTCCGGTTTTTCATGCAGGTTATGGTATCAGGCTTTCCGGCGGTTATAAAGCATTTCGTTCGGTGGCTGAGAAGTTGAATATCCCCATTGTCACTTACTGGAATGCGGTTGATCTGATTGAGGATGAAAATCCGCTTTATTGCGGTCGTGCAGGAAACATGGGGGATCGACCAGGAAACTGGGCTATCCAGAATGCTGATTTGATTCTGGCTGTCGGAACCCGTATTTCCATTCGCCAGGTGGGGTATAACTGGAAGACCTGGGCTCGTGCGGCGGAAGTCATTATGGTAGATATTGACAAGGCCGAAATGAAGAAGCCCACCCTCCATGTCGATATGCCAATTTGGGCAGATGCTAAGGATTTCCTGGAAAAAATGGACAAGGTGGCAGTTGCACCGGTTTCAAATGAAAATCTGTGGCTTGAAACGTGTCAGAGGTGGAAGAAAGAGTATCCGGTAGTTTTGTCACGTCAATGGGAAGAAAATGGATCTACGGCAAATGTTTATGCCTTTATCCGTTATTTGAGCAGCCAGCTTCCTGAGAACAGTCTTACAGCGGTTTCAAATGGCGCGTGTTGCGTTGTTGGCAATCAGGCATATGTGATCCAGAAGGGAAGTCGAATGGCAAACAACAGTGCAATAGCCAGTATGGGTTATGGACTTCCTGCGGCTATCGGAACCTGTATCGGAGGTGATCGCCGCACTACGATTTGTCTTGAGGGCGATGGCTCCATCATGATGAATCTTCAGGAATTGCAGACCATCCTTACCAATAAGCTGCCGATTAAGATTTTTTTGATTAACAATAATGGATATCATTCCATCCGTATCACGCAGACAAACCTATTCAATAAAAATTTTGTTGGAATTGGAGAAGAATCCGGAGATTTGTCTTTTCCTGAGTTTAAAAAGATTGCAGAGGCATTTGGTTATCAGTATTTTTCGGCTCATAGCAACGCCGAGATGAAGGATGTTGTTGACAAGGTTCTGAAGTTGGATGGGCCTGTTTTTACGGAGATATTCACTGATACAACGCAGGTCTGGGAACCGAAAAGCAGCACGAAGAGGTTACCGGATGGAACGCTGGTAAGTCCTCCGTTGGAAGATCTTGCCCCATTCCTGCCACGTGAAGAACTGGAGAAGCAGATGTTTATTCCGTTGATGGATGAAGATTAATCAGAAATCAGATTCCGCTTATTTCCCCCTCCCTTTAGAGAGAGGGACGGTTATGAAAGGTTAAAGGTTATGGGAAAAGTTTATCTTTTAGACTGTACTTTAAGAGATGGCGGTTATGTAAATGATTGGCGTTTTGGAGAAGAAACCATTAAAGGGTTTGGAAAGAAAATAGCGCAGACAGGGATTGAAATGTATGAGGTTGGATTCATAAAGGGAGATTCTTATAATCCTGACAAATCCGTTTTTCCTGATACTATCTCAATTACGAATGTGATTCAGCCGAAATCTGAAAGATTATTGTATGTAGGTATGCTGGATATGAGTGCGCCAGTACCGCTTGAGAGAATTGCCCGGTGTGATGGTTCTTCTATTGACGGAATACGTGTTATTTTCAAAAAAGAAAAAATGGATGAGGCATATGAATACTGTAAACGTATTAAGGAACTGGGGTATTTTGTCTTTGTGAATTTTGTCGGAACGGATCTATACACAGATAAAGAATTCATAGAGGGGATTGAAAAGTTCAATAATCTCCATCCGTTTGCGGTATCGATTGTGGATAGTTTTGGATTGATTAAGAGAAAGCAGTTTTTACGGTTGGTTTATTTGGCCGATAATAACCTTGCGGAAGGAATTGTACTGGCATATCATGCCCACAATAACCTTCAGCAGGCTTTTGGAAATGCAGAAGCATTGGTGGAGATGAATCTGAAAAGAGACATCATTATAGATGCATGTGTGTTTGGCATGGGCAGAGGTGCAGGAAACCTGAATCTGGAATTGTTTGCTGAATACATGAATGAGAATTACGATACGAATTATAAGATTGAACCAATGCTGGAAATTATGGATGAGTACCTGAATGACATCTACAAGACAAAATTCTGGGGATATTCGCTGCCATTATACTTATCAGCAACAGAGGGCTGTCATCCGAATTATGCGATTTATTTGGCAGAAAAGAATACACTTACCGTGAAATCCTTTAACGAACTGTTGAAGGGGATTCCACAAGAAGAAAAGACAAAATTCAGCAAAGAGCGCGCAGAAAAATTCTATCGGCAGTATCAGGAGAATTATGTTGATGATAAAGAAGCCATTGCACGTCTGGCAACAGAACTCTCAGGTAAACATATTGTCATGCTTGCGCCGGGACGGAGCTTGATGGAATATGAAAAGCTGGTTACTAATGAGTGCGAACAGGATAATGTCGTTATAATTGCAGTTAATTTCTGTGCGGATAAATTTAAACCGGATTATGTATTCAGCAGTAATATGAGACGCTTCAATAAGATGCAGGGAAAAACACAGGCAAAATGTATAACAACTTCAAATATGCAGAATTGCCAACATACAGATTATGTGGTGAATTTTGCAAGTTTTGCCTCCAAGAATGCAGAGATTATTGATAATTCTGGTCTTATGCTTCTGAAACTGCTTATTGTAGCGGGCGTAAAAGAAGTGGCGATTGCCGGCATGGATGGGTATTCTACACACCAGGATGGTGATTACTTTGACCAGCAACTGGAGTATGATTTCTCAAAACAGGCGGAGACGAGAAATGCCTTGATTTCTGAGGAAATCAAGGAAATTCAAAAAGTGATGAAGTTGCATTTTGTAACTCCGACTCAATATAGCGTGCAGTAACTTTTCGAATTCAGCAGATGGAGCAGTTGGCAATAGGCTGCTTGGGCTATTCAAAAATTTTAGGCGGGGAAAAAGAAAATGAGCAAAGTTATTACATTTGGTGAAGTCATGCTTCGACTTGCACCGAGCGGATATAATCGTTTCTTCCAGAATGATCAGCTTCAAGCTACCTTTGGTGGTGGAGAAGCGAATGTGGCGGTGTCATTAGCAAATTTCAATGTTGATACAGCCTATGTGACAAAGGTGCCTGATAATGCAATCGGTCAGGGAGCAGTGGCGGCTCTTAGAGGTTTTGGTGTTGATACATCAAAAATCGTATATGGTGGGGAACGTCTCGGAATCTACTTCTTGGAAAAAGGAGCAAGCCAGCGCGGAAGTGTCTGTATATATGATAGGGCGCACTCTGCAATACAGGAAGCGCAGCCCTCTGATTTTGACTGGAATTCAATCTTTGATGGAGCAGAGTGGTTTCACTTTACAGGTATTACACCTGCGCTCGGCCAGAATTTGGTCGAGATATGCAGGCAGGCATGCATTGCTGCAAAAGAAAAAGGGCTTAAAGTGTCCTGTGACCTGAATTACAGAGGGAAACTCTGGACGAGGGACGAGGCACGTCTGGCGATGAGTGAGCTTTGCAAGTATGTAGATGTCTGTATTGCCAATGAAGAAGACGCTAAAGATGTATTTGGTATCGAAGCGGATAATACAGATATTTATTGTGGAAAGCTGGACAAGAACGGATATAAATCGGTTGCAAATCAACTTAAAAAGCAATTTGGATTTGAAAAGGTGGCTATCACATTACGTACTTCAATATCTGCCAATGATAATGACTGGGCGGGGATGCTGTATGATGGTCAGGAGTTTTATTTTTCAAGAGAGTATCATTTGCATATTGTTGACCGTGTTGGCGGTGGTGACAGCTTTGGCGCAGGTTTGATTTATGCTCTGTTAAATAGAAAATCCATGCAGGAGACAATCGAATTTGCAGTAGCAGCATCAGCATTGAAACATTCTATTGAGGGAGACTTTAATAGAGTGTCTGTAGCTGAAGTAGAAAAGTTGGCGGCCGGAGATTCATCCGGGCGAGTACAGAGATAAAGAGAGGAAATCGGCATGAAAAGAGCAATTATAACTGGTGCAACAGGTGCAGTTGGAATTGCGTTAGTGCAAGAATTGATATTAAATAATATAGAGGTGCTTGTTTTTTGCAGAGAAGGGTCGAGCAGAAACAACCAGATTCCCAGGCATCCCTTGATTACAGTAAAATATTGTTCTTTGAATCAACTTGCATCAATAGAAAATACGACTGGTAAGACCTACGATGTGTTCTATCATTTGGCATGGGAGGGCACGACAGGTTCTGCAAGAAATGATATGTATTTGCAAAATCAGAATGTACGCTATGCGTTGGATGCGGTTGGTGCCGCAAGCAGATTCGGCTGTAAAGTGTTTGTGGGGGCAGGATCACAGGCGGAATACGGTCGGGCAGAAAGTAAGCTGAATGCGGACACACCGACATTCCCGGAAAATGGGTATGGGATGGCAAAGTTATGTGCTGGACAGATGAGCAGAGGATTGTGTGAACAAAAAGGAATGAAGCATATCTGGACGAGAATTCTGAGTGTGTACGGACCTTATGACGGACCAAATACAATGATTATGTCTACCATAGGAAAACTGTTAAATAAGGAGGTCCCAAAGCTTACAAAGGGTGAGCAGCAGTGGGATTATTTATATTCAAAAGATGCAGCAAGAGCCATGTATCTGATTGGAAAAAACGGTAAACATGGAAAAGTATACTGTATCGGAAGCGGACAAACAAAAGAACTGGGTGATTATGTAAGGATATTAAGGGATTGTATCGATCCGCAGCTTATGTTGGGAATAGGGGAAATACCATATTCGCAAAAACAGGTAATGTATCTATGTGCAGATATTTCAGAATTGATAATGGATACCGGATTTGAACCGGAGTATTCATTTGAAAAGGGCATACAAGAGACGATAGATTGGTATAGAAGGAGGTCAGCATATGCAAAAGATTAGTATCATGATCCCGTGTTACAATGAGGAAGAAAATGTGATTCCCATTAGTGAGGCGGTTATCAACATTGTTAAAAGTGAATTACCTCAGTATGATTATGAATTATTATTTATAGATAATGATTCACAGGATAGAACACGTGAGCATCTCAGAGAGATTTGCAGAAAGAATCCAAAAGTAAAAGCAATTTTCAATGCAAAAAATTTTGGACAATTCAATTCGCCGTATTATGGAATGTGTCAGACAACAGGTGATTGTACAATTGTCATGTGCTGTGACTTCCAGGATCCGGTTGAGATGATTCCGAAGCTGGTAAAAGAATGGGAAAACGGAGCAAAAATTGTCTGTGCAATAAAGAAAACCAGTAAGGAAAATAAAATCATGCGTTTCCTTCGTACCTGCTATTACAAGATGGTTAAGAGGATGTCAGAGGTTGAACAAATTGAGCATTTTACCGGATTTGGATTATATGATAAAAGCTTCATAGAGGTTCTAAAAGGCCTGGATGATCCTACACCATTTTTGCGGGGTATCGTTGCGGAGTTGGGATATAAACGAAAAGATATCCCTTATGAACAGCAGAAAAGAAGGGCAGGAAAAACCCATAATAACTGGTATACACTCTATGATGCAGCCATGTTGAGTTTTACTTCCTATACCAAAGTTGGATTAAGAATAGCGACGATATTGGGATTTGCATTGTCTGCGATTAGTCTAATCGTGGCAATCGTATATCTTGTTCTGAAATTAGTGTTTTGGGATCGGTTTGCGGCTGGAATGACCCCCATTCTATTAGCAGTATGTGTGTTGGGCTCTGTGCAATTGTTCTTTATCGGTTTCTTGGGAGAATATGTCCTGAGTATCAATA
>CAKSAI010000111.1 GCA_934434905.1 uncultured Lachnospiraceae bacterium
TCACGTGCTTCCTCACGCTCTTCTTTTATATACTCTTCAAACGTCATATATCTCGCCCCCATTTCTCGGCTTGCTTTTACTTCCTCGATACTGGCCTGAAGCTTCCGGATATACTCATCTTCGAAGTCCTCCTCGCTCTCCGAAAGAGGCGCTGCTACAAACTCCAGGAATCGAACTAACTCCGGCGACACTTCTTCCTTATTGGTACCCTTAGTGCTTAAAAATACTGTATGTGACCCATCCTCCATGGAAAGTCCCGGAACCTCTTTACAATTCTTCTCTACCGTATACCGGTACTTTGCCGCTCCAAACGGATCAAAATCACATATGAAAACAACATATGCATCCGGCAGTTCTTTATATGGCAGCCCGCTCAGCAAAAGCTCCATATCAATCTGATCATGATAGTATCTTGCTCTCTTTTCGACAGCCGGCTTAGGCAGCACCTGCATCTCCACATTATAATGCGTATTATGTTCATCCTTCGCATAGATATCCAGGCGCACCCCCTTGTACTCCGGATTATATACGATACTCCGTTCCTTGCTGACCTCTACTCGTGCAATCTTTATGTCCAGGCTTCGTTCCAGAGCTCCCTTGCAGTTCTCCGGAATTATCATCACTGCTCCGAACATAAAATTATCCATGATTGTCAGTTCTTGTATGCTTTTCATATTCCCCATAATGTCCTCTCCTTTATTTTATCATAGCTTCTGATTTTGTGGTAGTGAAAATTTGTCCCTGCGTAAAAAATCTGTGCAAAAATCACACCTCTTCTTCAATCATAGGCATCAAACCTCCCCTTTTCAATATATCGTTGGTACATTTTGGAATCTAAGCATTATAAATTCTAAGTCCTGCTGTCAGCAGTAAGATTATATAAATGGCTGTTGCCATTAAGATGGTTTAGAAAACTAATGCTTAGCAAAAGCATAACACGTTTGCTAAGCATTGTAAAGGAAAAACTGAATTAGTTTATGATTAGCAACCTCTCCCGCATCCATAACTGGGTAGGCAACATAAGAGGGAGCAGTTCACACCGCTCCCTCTCCTTAAAAGCTCCGCCCTAACTGATCCACCAGGCTAGTCATCTCCGCCCTGGACTTCACCTGCCCGGCTCTTGCGTGCCAGGTCTGACGTTCTTCCTCCGTCATCTGGCTGTAATGCGCCATGGCCTGCTCATTCATTGCCAGGCCCAGTCCAAAGCCAATGGGAACCTCCGCTGCTCCCTGTCCGATATTTACTTCCATCTACCGTTTCTCCTTCTGAAATGCATGTTCATGACATCACACGTAACGAACGCCGATCATGAACGGATTCTGTTCATAGTATCACTATTTTTTCCCGAAAAAGATGATTTCATTCACACCCACCCCAGCATCTTCATCGCCCAATAAATCAGCCCCAGCACCCAACTGGTAAATATCCCGTACAGGATCACCGGCCCGGCAATCGTGAAGATCTTGCAGCCAATACCGAACACCTGTCCGTGGGTCTGATACTCAATGGCCGGGGCCGCCACCGAATTGGCGAAGCCCGTAATGGGCACCAGCGCCCCGGCACCGCCCCAGTTCGCGATAGATGGGTAGATGTTCAGCCCGGTAAGAACCACACTCATGAATATCAGGATCAGGCTGGTCCAGGAGCCTGCCGTCTCCTTGTCTGCCCCCATGTTCCCGGCAATACCAAGGATTACCTGCCCGATCACGCAGATTATCCCACCCACCAGGAAGGCCTTCAGCATATTCCCCACAAGAGAATGCGTAGGTGTCACCTGCTTCACGTAATCGTTATAATCCTTCTGCTGCTTCTGTTTTTCCTCTTTCGTAGCTGTCTCCCTGGTCAGTCTCATCGCCTTCAATCTCCTTTTTCTATTCCACTTTGCCATATGCCGCACAAAATCTCCCGCCACACTGTCTGCCGACTCACTTTGCCATATGATGCGCATAAAAATACAGCGCTCCCGTCATCTTCCCCAGTGCCATGGCAAATAGCACCCAGCCCTGGCCCACCTTCATATGAACACGCCGGAACATGATGGGAAAGCTGTTCAAGATCTCTGCCAACGCCACCGCCAGACAGCCGGTGTAGATCCCCGCCGAGAGGCCAAAGGCTCCAAGCAGCATTCTCCCAAGCGGCACCTTCAGTTGAAAGATGGACAGTAATGTTCCAAACACCCCACCCAGGAAGATGGCATTCTCGTAGGTGAGAACCCTTCCGGATGTATGGGTCTTCCCGGCGAACCGCGGAACCACGCCCAATGTTACCACAAAGGCGAACACCCCCGCAGCAACTGCGAATCCGCTGGCTAATCCGATAAAGCCAAGAAATACATCCTTAATCCACATCGATATTTGTACCCTTTCTGCTGCAGTTTTCGATAAAGGTAGTGTCCACATCCTGCTCGTATTTGCGCATCTGCACCTGCATGGGCGTGGGATCGTGCGTCACCTTCTTGCGCCCTACATGATTGAAGAAAATCAGAATTCCCAGCGCAAGTCCGATGGAATAGCAGACCTCCAGGGTCGTGAACCCGCTGGAGGTCTTTCCCATCACCTGCTGGTAAAACTTCTTGAAGACATCCGCAACGCCCACATCATTGTTAAACGTCATGATCGTGAAGGCTGATCCAAAGAACACAAGTATGCAGATAGCAACCGCCTTGACAATCCCCCACCATTTTGCCTCATCCTTGGGGATATACGCCAGCACAAAGTCCTTCTCGCCCAGGTTCTGGATATCCAGTGACGGATATTCCTTTCCGATCAATTCGATGATCTTCAAAATAGAAAAAACCTCGATCTGCTGCTTGTCCTTCATGCCACCCACCGTCTCATGAAAGGTGTGAACCTTCATCGTCTTCAATTTGCTCACAACAGAGGCATTCGTGCAGGTCAGGCTTGCAATATCACGAAGCACCACATTTGGCTTGTGGACCAATACATTCTGATCGATCTTGAGATAAAGCGTATCACTCATAACTGACCTCCGCACTCTGCTCCCGGTGCATCATATCCACGCTCTGCTCCCGGTGCACCATATCCACGCTCTGCTCCCGGCGCACCAGCGTCCCCTCCGTGATATCCGCCTCGTCCCGCACATAATTCAAATAATAGAAAATGCCTCCCACAATGGCAATGATCACCACTGACAGAAGGCATATCCGGTATACTGTATGACGCATGCCCTTCACTTCCTTTTTCTGTTCTTTGGAGTGTAGTATGCGTATTTTTCTTTTTTCTATACTGCTTTTAAACTTTGTTACTATTTATCGTCGTTCTGTATCCAATGCGCATTTTACATTACGGAAACAGGATCCCTGCAATCTCCTCCGCGCTCATATTCTGATAGGCTTCAGCATCCTCCAGGGTGCTGCTGTTCCATCGCATTCTGGAAGAAGATTCCAGGTAAGAATGATTTACCGCACAGTCTGGATACCGCCTGTACCAGTCCGGGTAATGGGTACTCATGCATTTTTCAGCCAATGCTATGGCCTGGCTGTCGGAACCATCCTTCAATCTGGTGCCGCAGATCCGTACGCCGGGCGGACTGGAATGGATCAAAAGCACGCTTCCGTCCCCGCAAGTGCCCAGACACATCCACACATGTCCCTTCATGCTGCAGATATCTCCGGCCTTCCAACTGTTCGCTGCCGTTCCCGCCGGGAGATAGTCGCCCCATCCATAGGAGGCAAAATTCTCCGCCATAGCGTAAGACTTGCCGACATAACCAGCCTCTCCGCTCACCGTATGGAAGGTATTATAAACCAGCCAGCCGATATAGCCGGAGCAGTCCAGCCCGTCATGGATCTGATAACGGGTGGCATTATGATTATACGCCGCGCCCTGCCCGGCGGCAAACTCCGCCCACCTGGGACTCAGGCCGATGGTAACGCTCTCGATACCGGAACCGGTATCCTCCTCATTCCAGCCGCCGCCCCAGACATACATCGTGGTCCCCACCGGAAGGATACTTGTCCGCAAAAGCTTCTCCATGGTAGAGACTTTCTTTCCGGCCTTCGGTTCTGCATCCGCACTGCTCCCAGGATTATCTCCCGCCTTCGGTTCTGTATCCGCACTGCTCCCAGGATTGATTCCAGGCTCCGGTTTCGCACTCCCATGGTTCCCTGCTCTATTCCCACAGCCGGGCAGAAGAAGTACAAGTATCAGCAACAGCACCATTACCATATATCTTCTGTTTTCTATAGATCTTCCTTTTGACTTCATGCACCTGATACCCATTAAAGGTTTGCAATTACGCCTGCTCATACATATCCGCAAGCCTTCTGACCGTCTCTGACAACTGCTTGATCCCGGCAAAAATATTTTCATCCGAGTAATCCGCCAAATAGCGATCCGCTTCTAATGTGAAATACCCTTTATATCCGATTTCCTTCAACGCACGAACGATTGTCTCAAAATCAATTTTCATGGAAAACGGAATCTGATGCGAATCATGCCACATGTCATTATCATGTATATGCAAGGCCTGAAGTCTGTCGCCCAATGCATGGATCATCTCTACCGCGGTGGTTCCAAGGCCACGCATCTCGGCATGTCCGATATCAAGGCAGGCTACGAACGCATCGTCATTTACCGCCTCCAGATGCGCACAGAAGCTCTCCGGCGTAGCGCATGCCGCAAAGCTGGCCTCATCCTTCTTAGAATCCCAGTTCCACATATTTTCCGTGGCAATTTTAACACCATGCTCCTTGGCAAAGGGCAGCAGTTCAAAGTACATCTCTGCATTTTCTTCCGGTGTTTTATAGTTGTCAGGATGAATGATGCATATCTTTCCGCCTGCCTCCGCCGTACATTCGATGGCCCGCTTTAAGTAGGCCCTCACCGGGGTGCTTGGAAATGGCGCATGGGACTGATTACAGATAATCCCGTTGTCAAGCCCCACCTGCTTTAGTCTTCTCGCAAAAGCCAGATAATTGCTCCCGCAAAGCGGATGATCACTCGTGGAAACCGCACCGGTTCCCCAGTCATAATTGCACATCGCAAACATGGAAAAATCCCATGCATCAAATCCTGCTTTCGCGATATATTCGATAGCCCTTTCCTCCCCGATACGACGGGCAGCAGAGCCTATCTCTGTAGAAGTCTTCATATCCGTTTACCTCCTATATAATATACGATTATAGGTTATTATTCAACGGAATACAAGCCTTTTCATTCCGGTCATTTTTTATTCGGAATCTACATAAACTTGAATACGAACAGTCTTTATTTCATATCCGTCCCATTGAGATAGGGATTCTGAATCTGATGCCACTAAAGGAGAATACGGAGCTGCAGCTTCTCGAGCGCTGTTCAATACTCCTCTGCAGGTGGATGTGACCTTCCTCATGATTGCATGAATACGATAATAACTTTCTAAAATTTAACTTTTTTGATATATCTGCTCCTGCCACCCTCTCCCCGGAAAAGGCTTCATCCCTGCATGTGATCCGCAATTATCTGGAGATCTTTTTTCTCTACGCTCTCCTGTACCCGATCCTCATATATTTGTATTATTCAGCAGTCTTTGATGATAATGCAGGGATTAAACCTCCATCCGAAACGTCTTGATCTCAAACGGCCGAAACACAAGTTCCATGCTCGTACCTTCTACTGCCTCCCCGGTGGCATGCTCTAAGAGATTGCAGGGAATCCAACGCTTTACCGGATATTCGGAAGACAGCGTCACGACACTTCTTCCGCCACGGCATTCATGCAAACGCACGATCAGGCATTCTTCATCCTCTGCCTTTTTCACCACGTCGATCTGAATATTTTCATTGGAAAGCTTCACAATCCGTCTGACATCCGCAAATGCTCCGCGAATCACCTGCGCCGGAAGATTGAGCTGATTTGCTGCTTCAATGGTTCCTCCAGAAACAGCAGAACCCCTATGCGGATACAGCGAATACGTGAAATCATGCTCTCCCATGTCTGCATCGGTATCCGGATGTTTCGGTGCACGCAGCAGGCTCAGCTTGATGGCATTGTCCTTGATATTATAACCATACTTGCAGTCATTCAAGAGGCTGACGCCATACCCGGTCTCCGACAGGTCTGCCCATTTATGACCGCACACCTCGAATCTTGCCCAGTCCCAACTGTTATTCCAGTGTGTCGGACGTTCCACATGACCGAACTGGATATCATACGTTGCCTTTGTGGCGCGGATATCCGTGTAGAAGGCCACCTTTAAGAGTTTATGGTCCTCGTGCCAGTCCGCATGGGTCACAAAGTCGATCCTTCCGGAAGATGCATACACGATCATGTCCTGAATGAAGGAGGATCTGTGATACTGATATTTAAAGCGGACCACTGCCCTCACATTCCCACACTCAATCAACTGCGGCGCTTCGATCGTATTTACCATCGTCATCTTCTCCGTATAGAAGATATCAATATCCCAGGCATCATTGTCCATGGGCTTGTCCTCATAAACTTCCAGGACATTACCCTCCTGGCCCTGCCGCAGAACCTCCCGCCCTGCTTCCTTGTCGTAGATGCGCTCCAGTTGGCCGCTCTCCGTCCACACGATGGTATAGAGTGGTGTCTCCAGCATGTTTCCTTTGAGGGAAAAGACAGAATCCGGCTCTGCTGCTCCCGTTGTCGGCTCGCCCTTTGAGGCCTCCTTTGTTTTCGCCCGGACATTCTCCGCAACACTTCCCGTACAGAAACGCACCTCCACTCCTCCAAAGGGAACCGTCGTCACAAGCACCTCATAACCATCTTCACAGCGCTGCGCTTCCAGCCGATGACCTTCGGTATCCGTAAAGAAGCCCTCCTCCTTCTCCGGGATCAGCACTGCTTCCTTCCCGGCAAAGCTATTGGTGGAATATACGGTATATACATGCTCCTTAGAAGCAGTCTCATTTCCGCAGGTATTTCCATCGGCGGGTTGTCCGTTATGCTCCTGCTCCGGCTTTTCTTCCTTACACAGAACCGCCAGTGCCTGCGCACGTGCTTCATCTGCCAGCCTCTCCGCCCTCTCGTAATTCACCCGCGAATCCTCATATACTTCACGGATGGACGAGCCCGGAATGATATCATGGAACTGATGCAGCAGCACGCATTCCCATGCATCGTGTAGCTGCTCCTTCGCATAATCCCCGCCGAGGACATATGCCACAGAGGAAAGCCACTCCACCTGTGCCAGCTTATGCTCCAGATATCGGTTCATCTTCTTGTTATACCCCTGGGTCGTGTAAGTCCCTCTGTGGTATTCCAGATAGAGTTCTCCGTCCCAGGTGTGTACATAGCGGTCTGTATTGTCCACATCATTATGGATCTTTCGGAAAAATTCTCCTGCCTGCAGGGGCTTTACGTTAGGCACGCCCGGCAGACGGTCCATGGCACGGCGCATTTCCAGCATGTCACGGTTGACACCGCCGCCTCCGTCTCCATAACCGTAGGAAAGAAGGGTATCCTGGGTCAGCTCCTTATTCTTGAACTTCTTCCAGTTCCCGATCACCGCATGGGGTGTCATCAGTCCGTTGTAGGTGGAAAACCGCTGTTTCGGCGTCTGTCCAACCTCCGGTGTCTCCACGAAATAAGTCAGAATCTCTGTACCGTCAATGCCACGCCACTGAAACAGGTCGTCCGGTATGGTATTATATTGGTTCCAGCTGATCTTCGTAGTCATAAATGTGTCGATCTCACACTGCCGCAGGATCTGCGGGAGCGCCCAGCTGTAACCGAATACGTCCGGCAGCCACAGATACTCACATTTTTTACCGAATTCCTGCTCAAAAAAACGTGTACCATGAAGAAGCTGGCGCACCAGGGACTCCCCGGAGGACAGGTTACAGTCTGCTTCCACCCACATGCCGCCGCCTGCTTCCCATTTTCCCTCGGCCACCTTTGCCCTGATCTTCTCGTACATTTCGGGGCAGTCTTCCTTGATGTACTTGTACAGCTGCGGCTGTGTCTGCAGAAATACATATTCATCGTACTGCTCCATGAGACGGAGTACAGTGGCAAAGGACCGCTGTGCCTTCTCCCTGGTGTGCTTCAGCCGCCAGAGCCAGGCCACGTCGATATGCGTATGCCCGACCGCATTCACGGTGATCTTCGTATTCTTCTCCAGCCGGTCCAGTTCTGTCATCAGAATCTCATGTGCCAGGTCCACTGACGGATAGAACTCCTCTCCGTCCCAGTCAACGGCAAGCATGGCCCGATCCAGCGCATAGAGCAGCGGTTCATAATACTCCGAATCCTCCTCCATCCACTCCAGACTGCCCAGGATCGCGCGGCCGAAATAGTAAAGCTCATCGGCATTCCGGTGCAGATATGCGATATCTGCCTGCTGGCAGCGGTGATAGAACTCACGGTGTACCCCACCGCCCTCCAGACCTGTCCACAGCATGAAGGTCAGACGCACACACTCTCCTGCAAGTTCCTGGAACACAACCTCGCCATGGTTGGTATCCACCCCTTGAAAGGGTTCTCCATTCACGTAGAGCAGGGATTCAAATCCATTGTTTCCACCGTGTCCGGTATTGCCGAAATTGAATAATCCGACCACTTGGCAGCCTTCCTTTTCCGGCAGGAGCGCAATCTCCTTATCCAGCCACAGATAGCGGTCACGGCCAATGAACATGTCATTGATCCCGAAGGGTTCCCCCTCGATCCGCTCCGGCATACAGTGGTAATTCTCGTCCGGTGACAGCTCCCCTTCCATGGAGGTAAACGGCGCGATGCACTGATGTCCGAAATACCGTTTCTGCCCTAATTCATCAACTCTTCTCTGTAATTTCTGTTTTGTAAAAAACATAATATGCCACTCTTTCATAATCCTTTATATTTTTACGATCTTGCCTGTATCCTGCGATTCATCCGCTGCATAACATACCAGATGTCCCCATACGGAATCGTCAATCGATGTACACGATACAGACGGTTCATTTCCTTCGATCAATGCACAGAAATCATCGACCAAATAATGGTCTCCGCCGAAATGTCCGTATTTCTCGTCACTCTCCTCATTAACATCAATTTTAGTGACTTTATGTTGAGCTGTCCGCTTATCATATTCATACAAATACACAAAGCCTTCACCCGCTTCTCCATGC
>CAKSAI010000112.1 GCA_934434905.1 uncultured Lachnospiraceae bacterium
GCTCTATGCAGTTACACTGATCTATCCGTTTTTATATTTGATCCTGGGTTCGTTGAATGACGCATGGGGATTCCTTAAGGATCCGCTTGGAATACCGGAACAGTTTTCGTTGGAGAATTATAAAAATGTATTTTTGAATCTGGAAGAACTGACCGGAATGGAGAATCTGTCATTGCAGAGCATGTTTTTCAATTCGGTTACGTTGGCGGGCGGGATCACGGTGGTGGCAATGCTGCTTCAATCGATGGCGGCATATGTGCTGGCAAAATATGAATTCCGTGGCAACAGGCTCATCTATATGGTGATCATTATCGCTTCCATGATCCCTACGGTGGGTGCATTGCCGGCAACCTTTAAGCTGATGAATAGCGCGCACCTTTCCAATTCCTATATCGGAATGCTCATGCTGCAGGGCGGAGCCTTTGGCGGATGCTTCCTGTACCTGCATGCTTATTTTAAAGCGATTCCGTGGTCTTATGCAGAAAGCGCTATGATCGACGGAGCCAGCGATTTTAAGATATTCACGAAGATCATGATGCCGCTTGCCAGCAAGGCGCTGACTACTTACACAATATTGTGTTTTCTCGGATTTTGGAATGATTACTGGTATCCCTCGTTGTTCTATGACCAGCATCCGACATTGGCGGTTGGACTTACCCATATATCCATAGCTGCGACGGGAACCGGGAATTATCCGCTGTTGTTTGCGGCTATGATCGTAACGATCATTCCTGTGCTGATTCTCTTTGCTTTGTTCCAAAAGCAGATGCTTGGAAATATATCGGGAGGAGGACTGAAGGAGTAGATGATGGCGATGAAGAAACGTAAAAGATGGACAAGGAAGCAAAAAAGGCTTCTGTTTATATGGGGAATGCTTGCACTCCCGTTGCTGCAATGGCTGATATTTTTTGTATATGTGAATCTCGATTCCATTCTGATGTCCTTTCAGACCATGAATTATAAGACGGGTGCCATGGAATGGACGCTGAATAACTATAAAAGGTTTTTCTACGAATGGAATGCACTGCCGCAGATCGGGAATGCGGTAAAAAATTCGCTGTTGGCAGGACTGAACAATCTGGTGCTGATCCTGATCTCACTGGTGCTTTCCTACTTCTTTTATAAGAAGATACCGGGAAGAGGATTTTTCCGGGTGGTGTATTTTCTCCCATCCATTATATCCGTTGTTATTTATACGATGGTATTCAAATTTATGTTTGACACAAGTGTGGGTCCCATCAATGTGATCTTACAGCGGCTTGGTGTGAATGCGGCGAATCTTCCCGGATGGTTCGGTGATACGAAATTAGCCTTTCCCCTGGTGCTGCTGTACTGCCTGTGGGTAGGAACCGGTTATAATATTCTGATCCTGGGAGCAGCCATGGAGAATCTGCCGGAGGATGTCATGGAGTATTCCAGACTGGAAGGTGTGAGTCGGACAAGAGAATTGTTTCAGATCGTGGTGCCTATGATCTGGCCGACGCTGGCAGTTGCGATCTTAGGAAGCGTGACAACGGTATTTACCTTATTTATACAGGTAGATCTGTTGACGGAAGGCGGTCCGGGCGGGGCCTCGCAGACCATCGCGTATCTGGTAAACGGTCTTATAAAGGGTGCAAATGCCGATCTGGAATGGGGAGCAGCCATGGGACTTTGTTTTACCATCGCGGCTGCACCGTGTATTGTCGTAATAAAAAAACTGCTGGATAAGATCGGAGAACATTTTGGATGTTGATCTTAAAAAAGAAAGGAACGAGTGGAGATGAAGACAGGGAAAAGAAAAGCATTTGCATGGTGTCTCACGGCTGCTGTGGTTGCAAGCTGTCTGTTGCCGATGGCGGATGTGTCTGCTGCGCGAAAGACAAGAACGGTTTCGGACAAATTTGATAATGCCAGTCTTGTGGGAGCCTACGATTCGGAGATCTGGAGTGAATATGCCGATGAGTCCTCCTTCAAGGTTGAGGAACTGACAAAGCCCGGAAAGGTTCTGGAGTTTAAAGGCAAGAATGTGAACAGTGAATCCACGGTATTGATGTCCAAAGACTGGTACTGGGAGGTACACTCCCTTACCTTTGATATGAAGATACCGGAAATGGGAAGCTGGGCAGGCGTGGACTTTGTGGACATCGATGAACCCCTTGATTATGTGGGGGACTTTAAGAAACACGGGGATCCCATGTGTTATGGATCCTTCAAAGTGAATGCAACGGATGATTTTGGTATATCGAATACGGATTGGACGTATTGGGGATTTGGGAGCAATGAATTGTCTGATACGTGGATTCGTGTCAAGATCGTCTCCGAAAACGAAAAGACGGGACGAATCTGTATCGCACCCAAGGGGCAGGCGTTCGATGAATCAAAAGCCCAGAGCATAACATTGTCAGAGGGCCGGTCTTTCTATAACTGCAATATTGTATTTATGGATTATATGTTCACCGGTTACATGCTGGACAATATTGTCATTGATACGGATACCGGTGTATTCAAGGCAGATTTTGAGGATGACAGGAACGATCTGTTTGAATTAATAACACTGAATGAAGATACACAGAATATTTCTGCACAGATCGTGGAAGACGGAGCCGTCAGGAAAATGAGCATTTCCAATGCCGCGGCAGGAGACCGCCTGATCGCCAATACCGCTGTCCTTAAGGAGGATGAACATCTGGAAGGCTCCGAGAAGGTTATGGATGCTTCTTTTTCGGTAGATTACAGTGCAAATAACTCCGGTGAAGAAATTGCTTACGTATTTGGACTTGCAGAAAATGATTCCGATCCCTTCACGGAAACCTGGGCATATGTGATGAACAAAAACAGCGGAAGGCTCGTTCATTATGAGACGGACGGAACGGAAACGGTATGTGCATCCGGGCAGTTTGGAGCAGTCCTGCGGGGCAATACCGTCATGCTGTCGCTGACGAAGGACGGAACTTTTCAGGCATTTCTGAATGGCAGCCGGGTGTTGAAGTACGATGGCGTGAGCGGATACGGCGGTTATGCGGGATTTGCAGCCAGGACAGATATCTCCAAGCCTGTCTATCTCGATAATGTCAAGATCTCAAATCAGATCTACGATGTTATTACGACGAAATCATTTTCCGATGATTTTTCGAAAAACAGGCTGGGTACTGCCGGAAACTCCGATTATGCCTATTATGCGGAATCCGGTTCGATCACGGTATCCGACGGAGAGCTGGTGTTTGACGGGTGTCTGGATGATACATATTTCGGGCCGGCGTATGAATATGAAACCTTCGAGATGACGTTTCAGCTAACCAGTATCCTGGGAACGGACAATGAGAATGAGAAGCAGAATGCAACGTATCTGGATCGTTGGATCGGGATCGATTTCGGGAAACAGAGCGCCAGTACCAAGACCTATGGAACCTATGGCATGTTTCTGATCCGGGTTACCCCTCCGGAAGGAGAGAGTGACTGGAAGACTGCTGATACTGCGCTTTATCGCAAGGAAGGGACCAGCACTTTAAAGGGCGAGGAATTTAAGGTCGTAAAACCCATCCCGGCCTCCTATTTCAAGGATATCATTTATGACGGCGAGACAAAGCAGAGAGAAGATATTTCAGCAGATGCAGCCGTATGCTTCAAGCTGGTGGCGAAAGAGGACAGGATGGAGCTTTATATGAAGCGCGCGGACGAAGGGGAGTATACCCTGTATATCACCCTGGGTCATGTGGAACCGGCAGGGTATGTGGCGCTTGCATGTACCGGATGGACATTCTGGACCATCGATAACTTTGAAATCAAGAATACGGCTTCCGTATATCAGGAAGCGCCGGAAGTGAGCATAGAAGAGACACAGAAGGTCAGCTACGAAGAACGCGGACTTGGCGTGCAGGATACCGGATGGGAAGAGGAGCAGAAACTCAATGAGAACGCTAAAACAGGAATTTCGCCGATGGTATGGATCGCAGGGGCCGGCGGTATTGTTGTGGTCGGGGCAATAGTATTGATCTTGTACTGTGTCCGGAAGAAAAAGAAAAACAAAGTCAACAAAGAGGTGTAGCAAAATACAAGAAAGGAGAGTGACATAGCAATATGAGGAAAACCGGAAAATATTTATTGGTCGCAGGTGTGCTGATATGTTCTGCTCTGGCAGGATGTTCCAAAGGCGCAGCGAAAGAGCCGGTATTCGAGAAGAGTGAAAAGGGAGTTGTCTTTGCCGCATATGCCGCACCAACGGTCAATGGCAAGGTGAATGAGAAGCTGGACGAAGCCTATCAGAAGCTCTCAGAGGCCGGTTTTACAAAGGCAATCGCGCTGTATGAGGGTAACTCATCGGAAGAAGGAGAAGATACCTATGACACCATCCGCAGGAAAAGTGCGGAAGCAGAGCGGGTGGCGTTGGCGGCACTGGATCTCGCACAGAAGTATAATGTAAAATACTGGGTCCGGGACTGGTCCTTCTATGGATTGGGACGTAATTATGAGGATCTGACTACCAAAGAGCAGTTCGAGAAGGTGATCTCTGAAATGTTCGGTGAGAACAACCAGTATATCGACCACCCGGCCTATGGTGGAAACTTCGGCTTCGATGAGCCCAATGTACAGGAGATGCAGACCATCGCATGGCAGGCGGAATATTATAATAAGTACATCAAGGAGAACAGCAAGACAGGTGGCGAGATGTTTGTCAATCTGCTTCCGGCATATGTTGCGGACAATTCGGAGAATCTGTCCGTGAATAAGGATTATACCTACCGTGAATATGTGGATTATTATTTTGAGCATGTTGCGCCATGGTTGGGCTATGTTTCCTGGGATTATTATCCGTTCAAATCGACGGGAAATGAGAATTATATCAGAGATAGCTACTATTATAACCTGGAGCTGATGGCACTGAAGTGTAAGGAAAATAACTGTGAGCTCCGCACCTTTGTACAGGCGAAGGGAGACTTTACCGGGATGCGGAATCTGGATAATATCGGGGATCTGCGTTTCCAGATCTACTCCGGTATGGCGTTTGGAGTACGGGAATTTAGTTATTATACCTACAGCTCCGCGGTAAATGAAACAAATTATACGTCGAATGACGGATATTCCTTATATGATTACAAGACTGGGGAATATACCTGGGTATATGATGCCGCAAAGCAGGTGAACAACGAAGTGCATGCCATGGAAGATGCGTATATGGCATATGAATGGGCAGGTACGATGTTCAAGAATGCAAATGAGATGGTGGATAACCAATTGTTTGCAAATCTGACTTCCCCCATGGAATCCAATGACCGGATGGAATTTGTTTCCTGTACACAGGATGTTATGGCAGGTGTTTTTACGGCGAAGGATGAAAAGAGTACGGCGAAAGATGCCTTCATGATCGTAAATGTGACGGATCCAAGCGAAAAGCTGGACAATGAGGTGACGGTTGAATTTAAAAATGCAAGTTCGCTTCTGATGTACCGCCTGGGAGAAAAGAAGGTGGTCCCCCTTGGCAGGGACGGAAGATATACCTTTAAGCTTCAACCCGGAGAAGGACGTTTCGTGATCCCGTTGAAATAACGGATCTGATATAGAAGAGAAGCAAGGTGATTATGCGAATGCATAGAAAGGAGAATGAACATGAAGATTAGGATGAGAAGAACAGTATGCCTTATGTTGGCAGCGGTTACGTTTGTTGCAGCGGCACTGACGATGACATCCTGCGGGCAGAAGGATGAGACGAAGGACGACAGACGTATTTTGAAATGGGAGGTCTTGAAAGCCGGGTACGGAAGTGTTCCCTATGAGAAGGTCGCAGAGGCATTTATGAAGGAACATCAGGATGTCCTCGTGAAGATCAATTTTAATCCGAGCATTACGGACACCACCGCTTCCAGGCTGGAAAGTAACACGAATCTTGCTGATGTATACAGCTTCAAGAGCATGGAATCCATCAAACGATGGATCGCAAAGGGCTGGGTCGAGCCGCTGGATGATGTCTATGCAGCAGAACTGTCCACCGGAAAGACGGTAAGAGACAGCATGACCGGCAATGCGGCAGAAGCCTGCAGCTACAACGGAACTGCTTATGCGATCCCGGAATATGTGCAGGTGGATGGTTTTGTATACAACAGGAGCCTGTTTGAGCAATACGGATGGGAGGTTCCAAAAACCACAACAGAGCTGGAGAAGCTGTGCAAGAAGATTCTGGCGGATACAGAGGGGAAGGTTGCACCCATTGTTTATTGTGGCGGTGCGGCGGACGGATATCTCTATTTTGCGGTGGAGAACTGGGTATATGAGTATGAAGGAATCAGCAATCTTGATACTTTTTATGCATACGACAGCGCCGAGGTGTTTAATCCCAGCAACTATAAGGGCAAGATGTATGCGCTTCAGAATCTGCAGAAATTCTTCTTTGACGAGGGGAATTATACGATGACAGGAAGTACCGGTATGACCCACATCGTAGCACAGTCGAAGCTGATCCAGGGAGAAGCTGCCATGATGCTCAACGGTTCCTGGTTTGAGAACGAAATGTCGGAGGTCTTAAAGCAGAATCCGGATGTTGAGATGGGAATGTTTGCAGTTCCGGAGGTGAGTGATTCTTCGGGAAGAGTCCTTCATTCGGAAGGATATACGACAGTAGATGATAAGCGTGTGATACAGGCTTCTTACGGTTCCTACTATTTTGTACCTTCCAATGCGGCGAACAAAGAAGACGCAAAAGAATTTCTGAAGTTTTTGAGCGAGCCGGAGGCATGTGAGATCTATACGCGGTACTCCAACTCTATCCGTTCCTTTGAATATGATTTATCTCCGGAGGCGGAGGCCTATGCGGATATGAGCAGCTTCGGGAAGAGCATATTGAACCTTGCCAGTGAGAATTACCTGTATGCACCGAACGTTACAAGCCCCATCGCCATCAAGGGGCTGACCGGATTCTGGTCACGCGGAAAGACGCCTTATATCGATATCCGGGACGGTGTGGAGACGATCAACCAGGCGCTTCAGAGTGATTATGACTACGCGGTGAATAACTGGAACAGCTGGCTGGATATGGTGGAATAGAAGAAAGGTGAGGAAGATGAGAAAATGGATCAAAGGTCTGATTGTACTCATCGTTTTGGCTGGATTGGCCGGATGCGGCAATCAGAAAACTCATAAAACACATGAATACGGCGAATGGAAGATCACGAAAGCAGCCACCTGCACGCAGCCCGGAGAGCGGGAGAGAACCTGCACCTGCGGTGAGACAGAGACAGAAGAGATCCCGGCATCCGGACATAAAGAGGTGATCGACAAGGCGCAGGAAGCAACCTGTACCAAGACCGGTAAGACCGAGGGAAGCCACTGTTCTGTATGCGGCGAGATACTGAAAGAGCAGGAGGTCATTCCGTTTGCTCATCAGGAGGAGGTGTTACCTGCGGTTGCAGTGACTTGTACGCGGGCCGGAAAGGGCGAGGGCATTCGCTGTTCCATATGCGGAGAGACCCTGACGCGCCAGAAGAAGATACGTGCTACCGGACATCAATACAAGAATGGAAAATGCGTAAAGTGCGGTAAAAAACGACCGGATACGGCGGCAGCGATCCTGATCGACCAGCTAAATGAAGAGTCGCCATCCAACTTTATCACCAGAAAAGCATATAAGGGCGGCAGTACCATTTCATTCCAGGCATTTGTACCGCAGGGCGCAAGCTGGTGGGCGGTTTCCTGGACGACGGATCCGTCTGACATAGGATTGTATACCTGGGCAGAAGGCCTGGGAAGCCGCATGATGGTGGAAGCCGGTTCCTGGCAGCAGTGCAGCGTAACGCTTCCCAGGGACGGAAAGAGCTACTATATCTACATTGTCGGCGCGAAGGGAGAATGGAACGGCAAAGAACTGCTGATCGATAACGTGAGGATCACGGATGATGCGGGACAGGTAGTGGGAGAGGATGGCTTTGATGAGGGCATTGAGAATGGATTATTCTCTGTAATTAAGGTCAATCCAACCAAAGGTACGGCGGTTCTATATGGGAAAGAGATATGTGCAGAGCATCAAGAGACCGTTGATGCGGCAGTTGCACCGACCTGTACAGAAGCCGGTAAGACAGAAGGGAGCCATTGTTCTTCCTGCGGCAAGGTGCTGAAAGCACAGACAGTCGTTCCGGCTGTGGGCCACAAGTGGGTAAATGCAAAGTGCAGCGTCTGCGGAAAGGAACGGGAGAATCTCGTAGCGGCGATTGTGATCGACCAGTTAAGTGAAAATGCACCAATGAACTTTATCACAAAGAAGGCATATCCGGGAGGAAGCACGATCTCCTTCAAGGGCTATGTGCCGAAGAATGTGAACGGCTGGTGGGCAGTCTCATGGACAACTGACCCGGCAGATACCGGTCTTTATAAATGGACAGAGGGTCTCGGACAGAGCATGACTTCCAATCCGGGAGCGTGGACGGAATATTCTGTGACGCTGCCGGACGATGGCAAGGAGTATTATATCTACTTTGTAGGTGCCAAGGGTGAATGGAAGAATAAAGAACTGCTCCTGGATGCATTTATGATCAAGAACAGTACAGGAACGGTAATTGCAGAGGACAGCTTTGATAACGGAGTGGAAAACGGACTGTTCCAGGTGATTGCAAGCAATCCGACGTCGGGCGAGACTGTTGTCTATGGCAAGACAATGGAGGATCCGTGCAGGAACGGCCATACCATCGTGATCGATGCGGCGGTTGCCCCTACCTGTACAAGTCCTGGTAAGACTGAGGGGAGCCATTGCTCCGTATGTGACACTATCTTAAAAGCACAGATTGAGCTTCCTGCCAACGGACATCAGTACAATGCGGGCGGCGTATGCACCGTCTGCGGTGCAGCACTTCTGAACCGCGCGGTGGCGATCAATATCGACCAGTTGAATGAAGCAGGCAGCATGAACTTTATTACCAGAAGCGCCTATGCCGGAGGAAGTACCATATCGTTTAAGGCCTATGTGCCGGAGGGTACTGCCTGGTGGGCGGTCAGTTGGACGACAGCTCCCTCCAACACAGACTTATACAAGTGGACGGAGGGCTTGGGAAAAGCC
>CAKSAI010000113.1 GCA_934434905.1 uncultured Lachnospiraceae bacterium
TCCGGCACCACTCCCAGCCGATCTCCTCATCGGACACCATGGCCGATCCGAAATATTTACAATTCAGATCATAGTACACCTTCCTTAATGCATCCGCTGTCAGGCTCTCACCGGCCTCAGCCATGGCATTGGTGGTTTTCTCATACTCCGCGAACATGGTCTGACGGTATACCGTGCTCTTGAAGCTCTCCAGGAAATGATTGATCAGGTGTGCCCGCTCCTTCTTATCTGTGGTGTTCGCCAGAAGATACTCCACCAGAAGCACCTCATTACAGGTGGAAGCTACCTCCGCCACGAAGATCTTATAGCCGCAATACACGAAGGGCTGCGCCTCATGGGTAAAATACGAATGCATGGCATGCCCCATCTCGTGTGCCAGCGTGAACATATCATCCAGCTTGTGGTCATAGTTTAAGAGTACATACGGATGTGTGCCGTATGCCCCTGCGGAATATGCTCCGCCCCGCTTGCCCTGATTCTCATAGACATCGATCCAACGATTCTCAAAGCCCTCCCGGATCAGACTCACATAGCGCTCGCCCAGAGGTGCAACTGCCTTCAATACCGTCTCCTTTGCTTCGGAATACGGAATTTTCCGGTCCGCGTCCGCGATCATCGGCACATAGACATCGTACATATGCAGTTCATCCACGCCGAGGCACTTCTTGCGCAGACGTACATAGCGGTGCATTTTATCCATATTCTCATGAATGGTCTCCACCAAATTCTCATACACCTTCGGCGAGACGTTGTTGGCATCCACGGCTGCCTCCAGCGTAGAGCCGTACTTTCTGGACTTTGCCAGAAACATCAGTTGCTTCACCTGGCCGTTATACATGGCTGCCAGTGTGTTCTCGAACTTCCGGTAAGTACTGTATAAGCCCATAAAGGCATCCTTGCGCACCCGGCGATCCGGGCTGCACTGCATGGAAACAAAGCGGCCGGAGGTGATCCGAACCTGTTCGCCGTTCTCATCCGTGATCTCCGGGAATTCCAGATCTGCATTGGTGAACATGGAGAAAATATTTCCCGGCGTCTGCTGCATCTCTCCGGTGGCTGCGATCACCTCTTCCAGCTCCGGCGACAGGGTATGCTCCCTGGTACGGAACAGCTCCTCAAACCACAGCCGAAACAGCTCAAGCCCCGGCTCCTCCTTCATATAACGCTCCAGCGTCTCCGAAGAGAGCGTCAGAACTGCCGGCTCCAGGAAGGCGAGCCTGCTCTGGATATCCACAACAATTCCCATATACTGCTGCGTCCTTGCCAGGTTCTCGGCATTTTTCTTGTCTACGTCAGACGCACGCATGGCGTAATTTCCTGTCAGATCGAAGATCTCCTCCATCCGAAAATACAGGTTCAAAGTCTCCAAAAGCTCCTTCGCTTCGGATGTCACGGTTGCCTTTTTTGCCTCCACAAGATCAGCCAGCTCTTCGGCCTTCTTCATGTCTGCTTCCCAGGCTTCCACGCTTGCATACATGTCCTCTAACGCCCAGGTATCCTCCACCTTAACTTCACTTCTTTTTGGTAATTCCTTTGCCATGATACTTTTCGTCGAGCAGACAGTCTCGACACTCCTTTCTTAAACTTTCATGTCTGTTGACACAGATAGCACTATGAATGCCCCACGGATTGCTCCATACTTTGTGCTCTCGCAATTCTATCCCTTATATCTGTCCAAACAGCGCATACTTCACAACTGCAAACGCCTCCCGCAGATACAGGTTGGGTACGGTATACCACATCACTGACGCGCCCAGTCCCTCCACATTTGTGAACCCCTGCTTCTTAGCAATCTTCACACTGCGAAAGACATGGAAATTATTGGTTACAAGAACAACATGCGCGTCCCCGCTCTCCATCTTCTCCCGGCTGTATCGAAGGTTCTCAAAGGTATTTACTGACTTATCCTCCAGGATCATACGCTCCTTCGCGATGCCCTTCCTCTGTAAGTATTCCGCCATGGCCTGTGCCTCGGATATCTCCTCCCCGGCCCCCTGCCCGCCGGACAGGATCACCTGGGCCGACGGATTCTCCTCCAGGTAATCATATGCCTTATCAAGACGCCTTGCCAGATTATAGGAGGGTGTCCGCCCCCGGACCTGCGCGCCCAATACAATGACATAATCCGCTCCCGGCTCCGGTTCCACGGCGCCATAGCCGATAATCGCTGCCTCCGTAACGATAAGTACCAGAATACAAATTGCTGCCACGGCTGCTATGATCGCTTTCAGTATTCCGGGCATCGCCGCCACAAGGTGACGAATCGGCTTTGCAAAAATCGCAGGCAGGATACAGCCCAGCCCCAACAGCAGCCAGAAATATGTAAACTTGTTCGTCAATCCGGTCGATATCCCATAGAACAGGAAATAGAAAAGGCTCAAGCCCCCAATCACAAATCCAAATATACGCAATTTCATATAGATTTCCTCTCTTCATTCACAGTCAGAGCGACACAGTTTCCGCAGCCTGATTTCATTCAGGCCAGCTTATTCCTCTTCCGCCTGCTTCTCTCTCCTGCGGTTGCTCCAAAACAGCAGGATCGATCCGGCCGCAATCACGATGGAGATAGCCTGAGAGGTAGAGAGCACACCGATGGCTCCCCGGTCATCGGAGCGAAAGAACTCCAGCACAAACCGACCAATGCTGTACAGCAGCATATAGAGGGCACCCACGTCTCCCTTATGTCTTGATTTCCGGTAGAAAATCAGCAGAACTGCTGTAATCAGGAAGTCTCCCGCCGAGGAGATAAGCTGTGTCGGGATCAACCTTACGCCGGACGGCGCCAGGCTTCCCCTGGGGAACACCACGCCAAACCAGCTTTCCGTCACCCTGCCATAACAGCAGCCGGCCAGGAAACAGCCGATACGTCCGAACCCCTGCGCCAGCGCAATGGAAGGCGCTGCCAGATCGAAATAATCCAAAAACACCAGCTTCTTGCGGCGACAATAGAGAATGGCCGCCAGGGCGCCGGCAGTGATCCCGCCATACACCACGAAGCCTTCGGATCCCAGCACCTGCAGTGGACTTTGAATGAATGTCCTCCACTCCACGATCACATACAGCAGCTTGGCTCCCAGAAATCCTGCTATGATACCATACAGCGCAATGTCCAGGATCGCATCCTGGCTCAGCTTGTACTTTCTCGCCCGGTACATTCCCATGAGTACGCACAGCAGGAAGCCCAGCGCGATCATCAGTCCGTAGCCATGGATCGTAACCTTACCGATGGAAAATAAATCATTCTTCATATGATAACCCTCCGTATATAAAGTTTATTCTTATTCCTCACCCATCTTCGCCAGCTTCGCAGCCTGATCCGCGGCAATGCATGCGTCGATGATCTCCTGGATATCGCCGTTCATGATCTTATCCAGCTTATACAGCGTCAGCCCTATCCGGTGATCCGTCACACGCCCCTGGGGGAAGTTGTAGGTACGGATCTTCTCCGAGCGGTCTCCGGTACCGATCTGGCTTCTTCTGGCCTCCGCCTCGGCGTCGTGCTGCTTCTGGCACTCCATATCGTACAGCTTGGCGCGCAGCAGCGCAAAGGCCTTCTCCTTGTTCTGGAGCTGGGACTTCTCCGTCTGGCTGTAGATGACGATCCCGGTGGGGTAATGGGTCAGACGCACGGCAGAATCCGTGGTGTTGACGCACTGACCGCCGTTTCCGGAGGCACGCATCACATCGATACGAATATCCTTCTCGTCGATCTGGATATCAACCTCTTCCGCCTCCGGCATCACTGCTACGGTGATGGTGGAGGTGTGGATCCGCCCGCCGGATTCGGTTTCCGGTACACGCTGCACACGATGTACACCGGACTCATACTTCATCATGGAATAAGCGCCCTGGCCGTCGATAATGAATGTCACATTCTTCATGCCACCGATACCGATTTCTTCACATTCCACCAGCTCTACCTTCCAGCGGCGGCTCTCCGCATAATGCATATACATCCGATAGATCTCCGCCGCAAACAGCGCAGCCTCGTCTCCGCCGGCACCGGCCCGGATCTCAACCACCACATTTTTATCATCATTGGGATCCTTGGGAAGGAGCAGCACCTTCAACTGCTTCTCCAGCTCCTCCACACGGCTCCTGGACTCATTTAATTCCTCCTTGGCAAGCTCCCGCAGCTCCTCATCGCTCTCATCATCCAGCATAGCCAGGCTATCCTCGATGTTCTGCTTACACTGCTTGTATTCTTTATATGCCTCCACGATAGGCGCAAGATCGCTCTGCTCCTTCATCAGCTTCCGAAAGCGCACCTGGTCGTTGGCGACACCCGGCTCTCCCAGCTCGCTCAAGATCTCCTCAAATCGAATTAATATATCTTCTAACCGATCAAACATTTTCTGTCTCCTTCCTACCACATACTACCCGGTTATTTCCGCACAGATCGCGGATCACCCGTACATCCAATAATCCCGCCTGTCTCATACGTTCCGATACAGCCTCGCCCTGATCGTATCCGATCTCAAGCATCAGATAACCGCCCGGATTCAGAAACCCATGACATTCCTGCAGGATCCTGTCATAAAAGAACAATCCGTCCTCATGTCCGTCCAACGCCTCCACCGGTTCAAAATCCCGCACCTCCGGCATCAGCGTATCGATGACGCGGCTGGGAATATAGGGTGGATTGGACACGATGGCATCGAAGGTTCCAGAGAGATTGGAAAACAGATCGCTGCGCACCCATTCTGCATCCACATCATTCGCCTTGGCATTCTCCCTGGCAACCAGAAGCGCCTGCTTCGAGATATCGCTGCCGACACCAACAAGTCCTTCGCACAAATGTAAAAGGCTGATGAGGATACAGCCGGATCCGGTACACAGGTCCAGCACCCGCATTCCGGGTTTACATACCGCCAGAGCCGTCTCAGCCAGTGTCTCCGTATCCTGTCTGGGAATCAGCACATAGGGATTGACCTTGAATTCCAGTCCCATAAACATCTGGACCCCCGTGATATACTGCAGCGGAACCCGCTCCGCCCGCTTTTTCACCAACACCTGATAATTCTGGAGCACTTCTTCATCTATCTCTTCCCGGCCATGAAGATAATAATAGCTTTTGTCAAACTTTCCGATATACTCCAATAAGTACCATGCATCCAGAGCAGCGTCTGCAATCCCCGCCTCCTGAAGCTGCCTTCGTCCATAAGACAGCGTTTCTTCCAGCGTCATACGGCTCCTTTCGCGGGGCTCGTGCCCTCTGAATCAAGATATGCTTTCCAGTCAAAAACAGCCTCCACGGAAGCAATCCCCACCTCGATCATGTCATCCTCCGGCTCCCTGGTAGTCAACTTCTGCATCCACAGGCCCGGCTTGCTGAGCAGGTTGACAACCGGATTCTCGCTCCTGCCGGCCAGCCGGATGAACTCATAGGACACACCGGCCACCAGCGGGATCACCGCCAGGCGCAGCACCAGACGCAGTATCCTGGAATCCACCCGGATAAACAGCGTCGCAATGATGCTGATAATTACAACAAAAAACAAAAAGCTGGTGCCGCAGCGTTTATGCTCCCTGGAGCTCTTCCGAACGTTTTCCACATTCAGTTCCAGACCGTGCTCGATACAGTTGATGCACTTATGCTCCGCACCGTGATACATAAACACCCGCTGGATATCCTTCATCTGAGAGATCAGGAGCAAATATGCCAGGAAGATCACCAGCCGCACCACGCCCTCTAAGAGTATCACCACCGTCTTCGATGCGATCACCTTCTGAAACAGCAGCGAGATATAGAAGGGAAGCACCATAAAAATGGCAATCGCCAGAATTACAGCGAAAAACATCGTTAATCCCATAACCAGCTTTTCTTTGTCCCGGTTCTTTCCCTCCGGTTCCTCCTCAAAGAACGATGCGGAATATGCCAAAGTCCCCATTCCCAGCACCAGAGAATCCACAAAATTGATAACACCCCGGATGATTGGGATCTTGCGCAACGCTTCTATCCTGCAGAAGCTGCGATATTCTTTTACCTCAACCGCAATGGTCTTATCCGGCTTGCGCACAGCAACGGCATAGCGGTCATCCTTTCGCATCATGACGCCTTCCATCACTGCCTGCCCGCCTATTCCTGATGAAGCCATCCGTATACCTCCTTCATTTCACGAATATAAGCCCACGGATTGCTCCATGCTTCGCATTCTCACAATCCTACCTACATTCGCAATCCGCGCTACTGCGCTACTTGCTCATATAGGTTAGCGTCTCTAATGCTCATGCATTCACCCATGCAAGCATGGCTTATGCATAAGCATTGAGACTGGGCTTTTATGGTAATTAAAAAAATGGAGGATGTCCAACATAGGGAACATCCTCTTATTCTCTCCAATAGAACGGTCAATGTACCCTCCTATCGTTTCAGGCATTCTGCCTACTGATTGTTCATGCCGTACTTCCGGTTAAACTTATCGATACGTCCGCGTGCCTGGGCAGCCTTCTGCTGTCCGGTATAGAACGGATGGCACTTTGAACAGATTTCTACGTGGATATCCTTCTTGGTAGAACCGGTAACAAAGGTATTTCCGCAGTTGCATGTCACAGTTGCCTGCTGATAATCTGGATGGATTCCTGCTTTCATGATTTCACCTCTCTATACTATGTTAAAATCGAAGTCTCAATTTTCTTATTTTATACTGTCTCCTCGCGGGACAGCTTTATTATTGTAGCATATGTCAATTATATATGCAAGTTTTTTTTAAAATTTAATATAACTTTGTCTTTTTTATCATCTGAACGAACTCCCGGTTGTTCTTGGTACGGACAAACATATTCAGGATATTCTCCACTGCCTCGTCGGTCTTCATACCGTTGATGCCGCGGCGCATGATCTCCACTGCCTCCTGCTCCTCACGGTCAAGCAGCAGATCCTCTCTTCTGGTACCGGACTTGGTAATGTCGATGGCCGGGAACACACGCTTCTCGGAAAGCTTGCGGTCCAGGATCAGTTCCATGTTACCGGTTCCCTTGAATTCCTCATAGATCACGTCGTCCATACGGCTTCCTGTTTCCACCAGAGCTGTTGCCAGGATAGTGATGCTGCCGCCCTCACGCATGTTACGTGCCGCACCGAAGAATCGTTTCGGCATATGAAGGGCTGCAGGATCGATACCACCGGACAGCGTACGTCCGCTGGGCGGAACGATCAGGTTATAGGCTCTTGCCAGACGGGTAATGCTGTCCAGAAGGATCATGACATCTTTTCCATGCTCCACCAGACGTCTTGCACGTTCGATCACCATCTCCGAAACACGCTTGTGGTGCTCCGGCAGTTCATCAAAGGTGGAATAGATCACCTCTACATTATCCCCTTCGATGGCCTCCTTGATGTCGGTAACCTCCTCCGGGCGCTCATCGATCAGCAGAATGATCAGGTGCATATCCGGATAGTTGCGGGTCACAGACTTTGCCACCTCCTTGAGCAATGTGGTCTTACCTGCCTTGGGCTGAGAAACAATCATACCTCTCTGTCCCTTACCGATGGGAGATACCAGATCCATGATACGCATGGCCGTCCCACTCTGATATGTCTCCAGGCGGATCCGCTCATTGGGGAAAATAGGCGTCAGATTCTCGAAGTTCGGACGCAGCTGCGCTTCCCTGGGGTGGAATCCGTTGATGGAGCGGATATATAAAAGGGCGCTGAACTTCTCCTGCATGGTCTTGATCCTTGTATTACCCACCACGATATCGCCGGTTTTCAGATTAAAGCGGCGGATCTGGGAAGGTGACACATAGACATCGTTATCCCCGGGCAGATAGTTGGCGCAGCGGATAAATCCATAGCCATCCGGCATAACCTCCAGGATGCCGTTCGCCTCGATACCGCTGTCAAGCTCCGGATTCTCGATCTCAATCCCGTCCGGGGTGATGATCCTCTGCGGCGTAGGCGCTGCCTGGACATTCGCGGCTGTGGTGGCCGCGTTCTGACCTGCCTGGGGATCCGGCGTAGGCGCTGCAGACTGGGCTGCCCGTAGCTGCGGGCTCGTGGTAAACGGCTGCGCTGCTGCCCCTGCCTGGGATGTATTCTGCTCACCTGACTGATAAGCGGCTCCTGCTGTGCGGGCTGCTCCCGGCTGATAGCCATTGCGCACGCCCGGTCCCGGCTGATAGGATACACGCGGGCCGGACTGATGGGGTACATTTCCTGTCCGCACACTTGGGCTTGGCTGATAAGATGGACGCGAGCCGGACTGCGGGCGCGCTGCCCCTGCCTGATAGGTGCGGGGCTGACCGCTCCTCACTGCGTGATTGGTCTGATAGATGCGTGGCTGGCCGGTTCTCGTCGGCTGTTCCCCCTGGGCTGCACCGGGTGCCTGGGATGCACTTGATGCCTGTGCTGTACCCGATGCCTGCTCTCCCTCTGCGGCCTGCTCCGACTGTTCTTCTGTCTTCGGTCGGTTGTTCTGCTCCGACTGGCCTTCCAGAGCTGCTTCCGCTTTCTTACGTGTCCTTCTGGGCTTCTCTTCCTGTCCCTTCTGATGTACGTC
Source organism: uncultured Lachnospiraceae bacterium (assembly GCA_934434905.1). Lineage (GTDB taxonomy): Bacteria > Bacillota > Clostridia > Lachnospirales > Lachnospiraceae > 14-2. The sequence goes on from CAKSAI010000113.1 coordinate 8,502, forward strand.
AGTCTTTGGCGCCTCTTCCTTTGCCACACGCTCGTCCTCTTGCAGCATACGCTCAATCAACTCTGCCTTTCTTAAGCCAGTCACTCGTTTCAAGCCCCTGGCCTTTGCCAGATCCTTCAATGTTGCTAACGATAGACTCTCATACTTTTCTCTCATTATTGACTCCTCTTTCTTTTTACTGATTTCTCGGCTACTGTTACGGTAATTCATTCCTGGAAAACCTTGTCGGAAATGACAACGACAAATCATCGATAATGTTATTATACATCATAATTACAAAAATAGAAAGTATTTTTTTCGTGATTTCCTTTTTTTTTATATTTTTTTATGCTATGATGTTATTCACAAGGAAAAAAAGGAGTTGCACATATGAACACAAGTGAAAAAGCCCTGTTTTTGCACAAAAAATGGAAAGGAAAACTGGAAACATGCGCCAAATCACCGGTAAAAAACCGGGAAGATCTCGCTCTGGCATACAC
>CAKSAI010000114.1 GCA_934434905.1 uncultured Lachnospiraceae bacterium
GCCTGTGGGCGGAATCCTGATACATGACCGTCTCACAGGCTTTGAAAACCTGATGGAAGACATGCAGACATTCCAGAATAACCATTTGACCTATGCGGCAGTCATGAAAACCCTGGAGATTATAGAGCGGGATCATTTACTGGGAAATGGTGCTGAGGTGGGAGCCTATATGACAGAACGGCTGCTTGAAATGCAGAAACGGTTTTCATTCATAGGGGATGTAAGAGGACCGGGCCTGGCAATCGGAGTGGAACTGGTAAAGGATCCGGTAACCAAAGAACCGTTTACAGAAGAAACGATGAAAAAGCTGTTTTTGTGGTGTGTCAGTCAAGGATTGTTTTTCCAGGCTGCCCACAATGTGATCAAGTTAAAACCGCCTTTGATCATCACCATGGATCAGGCAAAGGAAGCCATGGATATACTGGAAAGATGCTTTCGGGAGGTGGTATAGGTGAAAGCCATTGTAAAATATGGGGAGCTGCCGGGGCAGGTGGATTACCGGGAAATAGAAGAGCCAGTCTGCGGGTACCGGGATGTAAAAATAGAAATCAAGGCATGTGCGATCTGTGTGACGGATCTTCATATTATGGAAGGGGCATATCCCTGGAAAGTGAATACGCCTTTGGGACACGAGTTCTGCGGTATTGTTGTGGAAACAGGAAAGGGTGTAACGAAATTTAAGACCGGAGACCGTGTGGTTGCCTGCATGGATGGCGGATTTTCCAGATATGTGGTTAAGGATGAAGAAGACTGGGTATTCCATCTGCCGGATGAGATTTCTTTTAAGGAAGGAGCGCTGCTGGAACCTCTGGCAGCTGCTGCAAACAGTGTATTTAACAAGTCCCATATCCTGCCCGGAGATCATGTATTGATCGAAGGCCCGGGTGTGATCGGCCTTCTGACACTGCAGGCCGCAAAACTGCAGGGAGCTTTCGCCATGGTATCCGGAACAGATTCCGATACGGAAAGGCTTCTTATGGCAAAAAAACTGGGCGCAGACAAAATTCTGAATGTCCAGAGAGAAGACATCCTTGCTGCCTGCAGGGAATTTACGCAGGGCAGAGGAATGGATACCGTACTGGAATGCTCCGGGAGCCAGGCGGCATTGGATACGGGATTGAAAGTCCTTACCTACAACGGTCAGCTGACCCAGGTAGGAATTTTCGGCAGACGGGCCAGTGCAGATTTGGGAAGTATGGTTTATCAGAATCAGAGAATTGTAGGCAGTATTGCTTATGACCGAGAGACATGGCTGCGGGTGATTGCCCTGGTGCAAAAGGGAAAGGTGAACACAAAAAGCCTGATTTCCCATACGTTCCCGTTGGAAGAGTGGGAAAAAGGATTTGCCATGGCACGAAATAAAGAAGGCTACCGGATTGTGCTGATCCCCTGATAAAACAACCCTGAATCCAACCCTGAACCCTCCGAAACTAACAGTTGACTTTTCCCGGGAAACACGGTATACTTAAGACTCCGAGCAGCTGGGGAGGTAGCGGTGCCCTGTACCAACAATCCGCTATAGTTGGAGTGATGTTCTGCCCCGGGTCACTGCCTGTGGGGCTGCCTTTTATAAGTGGCGTTGAAGCCTGGGTCTTACGCAATGGAAATCTGTGAACCGTGTCAGGGTAGGAATACAGCAGCACTAAACAGAAGCTTCCGTGTGCCGTAAGGACGCCTGGGCCGAGTTAACTGTAGGAGTACCGCCCATGGTCACGATTCAAAGCAGAACGCTCGGTTTAAAATTGACTTTTTTATTCCTGCCCGGAAACAGCCGCCCCTAACTGGCTGCCGAAAGATGTCATGTCTTCCGGCAGCCAGGTGTTGTTTATGATGATGCAGGTCACAGAGATATCCTTGGTGTCCTCCGAGGGAACGACACTCTTGTAGCCTTTGATCAGATTCTTGGTATAAGTATCCATGATAAAATTCAGATATTCGTCATAATTTGTAAAGCCTGCAGCGTCAGCTTCTTCTCTGGCGTTGTAGGCTGCATCTTTGTCCAGACTATCTTCGTCAAAGTAAGTGGTGGATAAGGTCACAAGAGCCGTCTGGTCTTCCACGGAGGTCAAGGTGCATTTTGCTTGCATCCGGGCCAGTGCGTCTCTTCTGGCCTGACAGATCTCGTCCATGGTCTCGTCCGAGATCTCCAGACCGCTGTCGGAGAAATTCGAACGGATCGTCTGGGAGAGGGCATTGTCGTAGGCGGTTAAGGCATTTGCGATATCCTCCTCAGTCATGCCGAGCTTCGCAGCTCCCGCAGTTTTGCGCATAATATATAAGTCGTAAATTGCCTGTACGGAGTCGGCGGCAGTCGGCTTTTCCCTGCCGCAGGCGGATAATATGGGCAGTAGGCAGAGAATGAGAATGATTGCATATATTTTTTTCATGGAAGGCTCCTTGAAGTCATTTTTTATAGTATAGCATATTCTGGATTCTGCAACAAGATGAAGTATTGCCAATTTTCGGGAAAGATAAACCGGGAAGATGCGGTTTGGACAAGCCCCGCCCCAAGTTGACGAATCAAAATTCCTGTGATACGATAGCTTCTATAATACCGGCCTTGAGGGAGGAAGAAGGCATGAGCATTTTACGGTTGGAAAATGTAACCTACAGCTATGAGAATAAATATCAGAAAAATCAGGTGCTAAAGGGGATTTCCGCGGAGTTTGAACGAGGGAAGATCTATGCGTTGATCGGAAAGTCGGGATCCGGGAAAAGCACGGCGCTGAATCTGATGGCGGGACTGGATGTGCCGGGGGAGGGTGAAGTGCTATATGAGGGGGAATCCACCAGAGGCATGGATCGGAACAGCTACCGCAGGGAGAAAGCGGCGGTCATCTACCAGAGCTTCCAGTTATTTCCCCTTCTGACCGCAGTAGAGAATGTTATGTATCCCATGGAGCTGAAGGGCATGAAGGGGAAGGAGGCTATGGAGAAGGCCAGGGAGTATATCCGCCGGGTGGATCTTGCGGAGGAGGTGTTTGATCGCTTCCCCAACATGCTGAGCGGCGGAGAACAGCAGCGCGTGGCAATCGCGCGGGCGCTGGCTATGCAGACGAAGCTGATCCTGGCGGATGAACCGACCGGGAACCTGGATACGGCAAACAGTGAAAATATCATCGATATCCTGGTGCGGCTGGCGCATGAGGAGGATTACTGTGTGATCATCGTGACCCATGATCTCAGCCTGCTGCCTAAGATGGATATGGTCTACCGCATGCAGGATGGATGTCTGCAGACGGAGGAACGATAAGAGATGATGATTTTAAGAAACAGCCTGACGAGTATTTTGAGAACGAAGAAAAAAACGGCTCTTTTCTTCTTGTTGATTCTGCTGCTGTCTGTTTTTATGGGAATGAGCGTCAGCATCTGGTCGGCGAACCGAGCCATGATGGCGGAGTGCGAGGAGAATTACCGGACAATCGGCGTGATCTCCTATATGGGAGCGGGCTACCCGGATGAAACATATCTCAGCGAGGCGGCCCAGACAGCGCTTGGCAGTATCCAAAAGGAGCAGGTGGAGAGCCTGGATGGTGTATTGAACTATCAGGAGGGCAGAAAGTGCCTTGGTTATCTGGAAGGCTATCGTCGCAGCGGCGGGAGCGCCAGCTATGCCAATGAGTGTATTCTGGTAATGAAGGACTGCTTTGCAACAGAAGTCTACAACAATGGCTTTACACCCAGAACCAGCTATTCTGCGATGCTGGAGCAGTGGGTGTATACATTCAAAAATGAGAGCAACATGCTGGTGAACTTCTCCGTAGCTGACGGGGAGTTTCATCCCGACAAATCCAAGCTTTATCTGGCATATGGCACCTGGTACAGTGAGGTGTTGGAGCTGAGAGACATCCAGGAAATCGAGAATCTGGATTTTCTTGGGGATGAACAGAATGAAGTGGTGCGGCTGGCGCAGTTCTATCGGATCGCCAACAGCGTGATCACGGTGCAGATGGCGGAGCGCCCGGAAGACCTCTACGTCTTCCACCAGGGTCAGACACTGCTGGAAGAGGGCGATTTCTATCGGGTGGATACGGAAGGAACAGAGGGGGAGGCACAGAAGCCTTGTCTTATCACTTCGGATATTGCCGGCAAGCTGGGGCTGTCGGTGGGAGATGAGTTGCCGATGATGCTGATACCGGCCAGGCAGGGGAATATCTATGATAGCTATGTACCGGGCGAGACCTATCTCACAGACAGCTATCACGTTGCGGGAATCATGAAATCAAGCCCGGAATTTAAGAATTATGTATTTATTCCGCCGCGGGAGGATGTGGCGGGGTCTTATGGCTTTGAGGCAGGCCAGGTGCTGCTTAAGAATGGATCCGGGGACAAATTCGCTTCCGATATGGAGCCGTATCTGTCCGACCGGATGCTGGTAGATATCTATGACCAGGGCTATACCCAGATCATGGACTCCATGAAGTCCTTGCAGCAGACCACCCTCATTATCCTGGTGATCAGCATGACCGCCGCGTTGGCGGTGCTGGTGCTGTTTGGCTATCTCTTTGTATTCAAGCAGCGGGACACCGTGATTATTATGAAATACCTGGGAACAGAGACATGGAAGATCTATATCTATCTGCTGGTGAGCTGCGGAGCCATCGTGGTGACAGCAGCGCTTGCGGGGGCAGGTATCGGCTATGGCGCCAGCAGCGGTGTGATGAGCCTGGTAATGGACTTCCTGGAGACAGGGATCGGAAGCGGCATCGATACGCGATACAGCTATTCCGCGGAAGGAATCGTGAAGGAATACGGCTATCCGGCACAGGTGAATGTGGGGTATTTCCTGGTGACGGCGCTGGCGCTGATATTGACAGCTTTGCTGATCTGCATGGTATTTTCTTTCCGCAGCCTGCGGCCGCCCAAGGTGAAAAAGAAGAAGGAGCAGCATGCGCCGCACCGGGAGGGAAGATCCAGCACCTTAAACGGGGTGGTATTCCGACATGCCTGGCTGTCCGCCAAGCGGGGCGGTATGCGGACTGCTGTGGTCTGTCTGGTCAGCGGAGCACTGATGCTGGTGTTCTGTGTGCTCTCCTATACCGGGGAGCATTATCTTCGGGAGCGGCAGCAGGTGCAGGAGAATACGACAATCCAGGGCTATTTCGCCAGTGTCAACGGGAAGCGTATCAGCAGGCTTGCCATCGATGAAGAATACGTTACCGGACTGGAGGAGTCCGGGTATATTGATAACGTTCACCGTACTTCCTACCGGGAGCGCTATCATTACTTTTTCCTGGGGATCATGCAGTATGCGGATGGAAGTGCAGGTGAGGTGAAGGTCATGGAGTGGCCGGAGGGTGAATTCAGTCAGGAGAAGCTGCAGGATCAGGCGCTGCGGCAGCCCTGTCTGCTTATGACGGATGATATCTCTGCGGTGGCGGAATTCTTCTTCAGCGAGCATCCCAATATCACGTATGCCGAGGGGTACGATGACACGATGTTTGCGGTGGAGAAGCATGATGACACGACGCAGCACCGGCCCTGCCTGATATCGCAGGTTACCATGGAGAAGTACGGGATCAGCCTGGGTGATATCATCTGTGTCGGTCTGCTGAATGGTACCTATCCCTATGTGCTTGAGGTGGCGGGATACTATTCCGGAGAGGATGGCATGGAGCATATCCTGGTGCCGAACGGAAGGGATGATGATGAGATGTTCCCTGCTTCTGTGGCTGTGGCTGGCAACGGTTGGCAACGCGAATACAGGAGTGTTGTACAACTGGATACGGTCCGCTTCACATTAAAGGATGCCGGACAGCTTACGGAGTTTAAGGATTACCTGGAGGAAGCGGGCTTTAGCCAGGTGGGCGCACGGAGCGACATTACGAAGGCTATTGTACTTCGGGATACCCAGTATCAGAAGACAATCCAGCAGCTAAATGAGAAGATCAAGTACATGAACCTGCTGTACCCAGTGCTGTATGTGCTGACGGGTCTGATCAGCTTCCTGGTGTCTTATCTGATGATGAACAACCGCAAGGGTGAATTGGCACTGATGCAGAGCATGGGAACGCCGAAGAGGAAGATATTCCTGACCTTTTTCCTGGAGCAGGCAGTTTTGTGTCTGATCGGTATTGTTCTGGTGTGGGCGGTATGGGGATGCCTTGTGGGCTTCTCGTCAGCCCGGGCGGTGTATATGGCAGTGTGTGCGGTCTGCTATCTGGCCGGGTGTGCACTGTCCATCATTCTCCAAAATCGCAGTAAGGTGCTTGAACTCCTGCGGGATAAGGAGTAAAATAGTGGAATAGCAGAAAGGGATACAAATATGAGCAACGCAGTTGTGACATTAAAAAAGGGCGAGGGAAGAACCATTAAGTCCGGGGGAGCATGGATCTATGACAATGAGATCGAATCTGTCATGGGAAGCTTCGAGAATGGGGACATCGTGATCGTCCATGATTTTGACGGTTACCCTATGGGCAGGGGCTTTATTAACATGCATTCCAGGATCCGGGTTCGTATGATGACAAGAAAACGGGATCAGGAGGTGGATGAGGCCTTTGTGCGCATGCGGGTGAAGAATGCCTGGGAATACCGGAAGAAGACGGTGGATATCAGCGCCTGCCGGGTGATCTTCGGAGAGGCGGACTGGCTGCCGGGGCTGGTAGTGGATAAGTTTTCGGATGTGCTGGTGGTGCAGTCACTGGCCTTGGGCATCGATCGGTTTAAAGACTTTATCGTGGACTGCCTGAAGGAGCTGATGGCACAGGATGGTATTCGAATCCGTGGAGTCTATGAGCGCAGCGATGCCAAGGTTCGTTTGCAGGAGGGAATGGCGCTGTATAAGGGGTTTATCGGCGAACCCTTCGATACCAAGGTAGAGATCACAGAAAACGGTGTCCGCTATCTGGTGGATGTGAAGGATGGGCAGAAAACCGGGTTCTTCCTGGATCAAAAATACAACCGTCTGGCGGTTCAGCGGCTGTGCAAGGACGCACGTGTGCTGGACTGCTTCACCCATACGGGATCCTTTGCGCTGAATGCAGGGATCGCCGGAGCCGGGGAGGTCATTGGCGTGGACGCTTCCCAACTGGCGGTGGATCAGGCGACGGAGAATGCTGCCCTAAACGGACTGGAGGATCGGGTTACGTTCCGGTGCGAGGATGTGTTCGAGCTGCTGCCCCGACTGGAACGGGAGGGCGAGCAGTTTGACGTGGTGATCCTGGATCCTCCGGCTTTTGCCAAGACCAGAAGCTCTGTGAAAAATGCAGTGAAGGGCTACCGGGAGATCAATCTTAGGGGACTTAAGCTGGTGAAGGATGGCGGTTATCTTGTCACCTGTTCCTGCTCACATTTTATGGATTATGAATTGTTTACCAAGACCATCGCTCAGGCGGCTGTCAGCGCCCATAAGCGTCTGCGGCAGGTGGAATTCAAGACCCAGGCGCCGGATCATCCGATCCTGTGGGCGGCGGAGGAATCGTATTATTTGAAGTTCTACGTTTTCCAGGTTTGTGAGGAACGGTAGCAAAGGCCGTTAATCGGAGAGAAACTAATTTAAAAGGGTACTTGAAAAATCAAGCACCCTAGTGTATAATCTACTTAGAAAGTGAATCGGAAGTGAATTTCCGATTTGCCCTCAGAAAAATGTAAACATAAAGAATAGCATCTAACTTTGGACGGTTGGGATGCTATTTCTTTTTGTTATCACGATTATCTATGTAAGACAGAGCCGCAAAAATTACTAGCAATAAAGTTAAGACTTCTATTGTGTTCATAGGGCATCACCCTCCTTTGTGTACTAGAGGGCATCTAACAATCGGAAAATCACATCCTACCTTCTTATCAATTACACAATAACAGTATAACACGAACAGAACAAATGTTCGAATATAAAATGCTTAATGTTTGTGCCAAGTGCCAACTAACAATTTCCTAATTTAAAGTGGAAGCGTCAAAGACCCGAGCACCATTCTGTCCAAGTAAAAACCAATATTTGTTAAAACAAATAGTATATCCGTTTTTGAACACCTTTCGTAAGACATAGGAGGCGGAGCCTGTTAAAATGATAAACTTCCGCGCCAATAGGACAAGATTTATTAAATAACGCACAATATTTTCCATTGTTTCATATTTGTGGGGAGATTATAATGATAGTATACAAAAAATGTGAAAATATAGGAAAGGAAGGTTATGTGGTATGAAAAAGATAATTGCAATTCTCTTAAGTGTCGTAATGGTATTTGGCTTGGCGGCTTGCAGCGGAAAGGAAGAAGGTGATACAAATGATAGCAACCAAGGTGATGCAAAGACCAAGGAACCGGTAACATTACAGTGGTGCGCTACTTATTTGGATCCTGATGTGGTACATAAGTATGCGGACGAGTTTAATGCCATGCACGACAGGATTACTGTTGAGGTGATTGATGCTACATACGGCAGTGTTTCCGACTATACGGCTGCATTGGCGTTAAATATTGCAACCGGTGATGATTCTTATGACATCTTCTCCATGTCCGCCGCTGACTTTAACAAGTATGTTAGCTCCGGCGTTGCTTATTGCCTGGATGATGTGCTTCTGAATAGAGAGGAGATCAAGAAATCTGCCTTGGATGTAGTGACGTGTAACGGCCACGTTTATGCCTATCCTGCAACCAATGACGTAGTGGGACTGTATGTAAACCTGGATATGCTGGAAGGCAGTGGACACTCTCTGGACGAATTGGCAACCTGGGACGGTATGATTGCTGTTGGCACGGATATTGCCAAAAAGTATAACAACTATGGTGTATTAACAGACTTGGGCTTTGGCGGCGCTTACGCAGAATTCCTGTGGTATTCCTCCTTGTGGAGCAACGGCGGCGATATTTCCATGGATGAAGACGGCAATGTGACGGTTACTCAGCCCAAGGCACTGGCTGCAGCAGCGATTCAGTGGCGTGACCTGATCCGCGGTACGGCAGGCAGTACGGAATTTAACAATAATATTGATTACTTTGTCAATGGCCTTTGCGG
>CAKSAI010000115.1 GCA_934434905.1 uncultured Lachnospiraceae bacterium
ACCATATGTTGGTTCGAGGGATTAATATGTTCATTCCCCATGCGTTTTCTCCTGTATTCCCAAAGTGGGATTGCCCGCCTCATTTTTATGGAAACGGACAAAATCCGGCCTTTGCTGGTTATTGCATGCTGGGACAGTATATGAACAACATGTGCCGGCGGTTTAGCGGCGGCAAGGCGTATATGCCGATAGCTGTCCTGTACGATGCAGAGGGAGAGTGGAGTGGCCGTCCTTTTGCGGATATGGACAGTATTGCAAAGGTGCTTATGGAGCATCAGATTAATTTTGTATTTGTACCAGAGGACAAGCTGGATCAGGTGAGGGAGTATGAGTGTCTCATCGTACCGTACCGGCAGTACTTGTCACCGTGGACGAGAGAGCAACTGCGGGAGATAGGAACAGAACGACAGGTTTATTATATTCATTCCGGAGAACAGGATGAGATGGAAAGAATAGCAACTGTACTGGAACAGAACGGCATGGCTTCTTTGAAAATACATGGTGACAGGAAGCTTTTACGGGTCATGCGTTATGACAAAGCTGGAAAAACGGAATATTTTGTACATAATGAGAAGGCATCCGTCTGTACAGTGCAGGTGGAGACAGATGGAGGTAATCTGTTATCGGAAGATATATTGAATGAGCGGCAGGAAATACTGCCATGCAGGCAAGGATTGGTAACCTTGAAGCTGGGGGCAGGACAGGCGGTTGTTCTGACTTTCGTGCAGCAAAGGAGGACTTTGGCGCAGCCGGGGAAGAATACTGTGGTTGAAAAGCCGGAGACAAGAGGTATTTCCTTTGTATTGATCAAAGAAAGTGAGCATGAAAAAGAATATTGTGCTAAAATTGCAGATGAAGGGGTAGAAATAAATACAAAAGAAAGAACAATGGTTATTTTCTATGAGGGAGAGTCCATTCATGTGCAGGTGGGTGACCGCTGTTATGACAGGATCGCACGGCCGGCATATATTCCACTGCCGCAGGACAGCGAGCTGGATGTGTGTATAAAAATAAAGGGAAATCTTGGGGAGAAGATGAGGGATGATCTGACAAGATTTTCCATATTGAGACCGATAGAATTATTAAAAATGAAATTATTTGAATAGAGGACGGAAGGTAAAGGTTGCGACAGAACGGCTTAATCATAACGGGGGTGGTTTCTATGGCATGCTTTAAAATTTTCCAGTAGGAAAGATCATGGGTAAAATGTATTCTGGCGGTATAAAGGGGTAAGTGTAGGAAAGAAACCATTTATCCAAAAGAAAACTGCTATACGGATATGCGTAAGATACAGGAGGTGGCAAATGTAAATCAATGTAAGCTGATGATTTGTCATGTGCTGCGCTATGCACCGTTTTATCGCAAGGCGAGAGAAATTATTGACTCTGGTGTGCTTGGGGAGATCATGAATATGCAAAGTGTTGTCATGATATAGACTTACTCTGTTGGTTTAACAATAAGACTACTCCAAAGACGGTTTATTCGAATGGCGGCAGAGATTATTTTGTGCCGGAGAAAGCACCAAAAGGAGCAGGAAGGAATCTTTGGATACAGGGCACAAAGGGGCTGGACATTTTGGAGGAGACAGACGCTTGATCGATGATTTCTGTGCGCTGATGGAGGGAGAACAACCTTCTGTTTCCTGTACATCTATCGATGATTCCGTCTGGGGACATTTTGCATGTTATGCAGCGGATGCGTCACAGGAAACAAAAGAAATTGTCACAATAGGTAGCGGAAAATAGACTGACGATAAGGAGATAACCTACCGCGTCAGCGAAAGGTAATTCCGCATGTTTTTCAGCGCTGACTTCTCAAGCCGGCTGACCTGGGCCTGGGAGATCTGGATCTCCTCCGCCACCTCCATCTGGGTTTTTCCCTGGAAAAAGCGGAGCTGGATAATGTAGTGTTCCCGTTCTCCCAGGCGCTTCATTGCATCGCTTAGGGAGAGCTCCTCCACCCAGGTCTCTTCCCGGCTCTTCTTATCACTGATCTGATCCATGACATAGAGCGTGTCACCGCCATCGGTATAGACCGGCTCGTAGAGGCTTACCGGGCTTTGAATGGCGTCCAGGGCGAAGACGATCTCTTCCTTGGTGAGCCCGGTCTCTGCGGCAATCTCCGGGATCGTGGGTTCCTGAAGATTCTGCTTCATCAGAAGCTCTCTGGCGTGGATGGCCTTGTAGGCGGTGTCCCGAAGGGAGCGGCTGACCCGGATGGCATTGTTATCCCTTAGGTAGCGGCGGATCTCACCGATGATCATTGGCACGGCATACGTAGAAAACTTCACATTCATGGTGGGATCGAAGTTGTCAATGGATTTGATGAGACCGATGCAGCCGATCTGAAACAGGTCATCCACATTTTCACTGTTCCCGGCAAAGCGCTTGATGACGCTTAAGACCAGACGCAGGTTCCCTTTGATGTAATCCTCCCTGGCCTGTAAGTCCCCCTCTTTGATCTTGCGGAAGAGCTCTGCCTTCTCATCCTCCTTTAAAATGGGGAGCTTTGAGGTGTTTACTCCGCAGATTTCTACCTTGTAAATCGCCATGATCTGTTCCTCCGTCGCTGATGTTCTAAAGAAAGGGTGCGCCGATTGCGATACTTTTATTCATAAACTTGCGTCCAAAAAGAAAATGTATTATAATGTCCACGAAAGCAATGAGCAGTGCCAAGACGGGCGGGAATAAAATGTCTGCTTGCAGACAATTTTATTCATGAACGGATTGATAGGGCGAATGCCCGTGAGCGAGATGGAGCGTAGCGGAATCGAGCTCGCACTGCTAGATACAAGAAAGGATTTATTTATGAAAAAATTAATGGATCTCATCACAGAGGAAGTGACGAAAGCCTTTGTGGAACAGGGATATGAGGAAAAATATGGAAAAGTCTCGCCCTCCAATCGGCCCGATCTGTGCGAATATCAGTGCAATGGAGCCATGGCGGCAGCCAAGGCATACAAGTGTGCCCCCTTTATGATCTCCGATAAGATTGCGGAGGCGCTTAAAGGAAACGAGATGTTTTCCATGGTGGAGTCCGTAAAGCCGGGCTTTCTGAACTTAAAGCTCAGTGAGGCATATGTGGCAGACTACCTGAGAGAGATGGCAGCGGATGCGGGGCGTTTCGGCTGTGAGAAGGCAAAGGAACCAAAGACCATCATTGTGGATTACGGCGGAGCCAATGTAGCCAAGCCGCTCCATGTGGGACATCTGCGCTCGGCCATCATCGGCGAGAGTGTGAAGCGGATCGGAAAGTTCATGGGACATAACATGATCGGTGATGTCCATCTGGGAGACTGGGGATTGCAGATGGGACTTATCATTGTGGAACTGAAGGAACGCAAGCCGGATCTTGTGTATTTTGATGAAACGTATCAGGGAGAATACCCCAAGGAACCTCCCTTCACCATTGCCGAGCTGGAAGAGATCTACCCGACTGCCAGCGGGAAGTCCAAGGTAGACGCAGCCTTTAAGGAGGCAGCGCTTGCGGCTACGCAGGAGATGCAGGCGGGAAGGCGTGGATACCGGGCATTGCTTTCCCATATCATGAACGTGTCGGTGAAGGATCTGAAGAAGAATTACGACAGCCTGAATGTCTCTTTTGAATTATGGAAAGGAGAATCGGATGCGGAGCCTTACATCTCCGATATGGTGGAGATGATGAAGGAGAAGGGCTACGCATACATTTCTGACGGAGCTCTGGTGGTGGACGTGAAGGAGGATACGGATTCCAAGGAGATCCCGCCCTGCATGATCTTAAAGTCCGATGGGGCAGCGCTTTACGATACCACGGATCTGGCTACCATTATCTGGCGTATGCAGGATTATGATCCTGACGAGATCATCTATGTGGTGGATAAGCGTCAGGAATTGCATTTTATCCAGGTGTTCCGCTGCGCCAGGAAGACCGGACTGGTAAAACCGGAGACCGGGCTCAAATTCCTGGGCTTTGGTACCATGAACGGGAAGGATGGCAAGCCCTTCAAGACAAGAGACGGCGGCGTTATGCGTCTGGAATATCTGGTTCAGAGTATCAACGAGGAAATGTATAAGAAGATTGCCGAGAATCATATCGTGGAGGAAGCGGAAGGAAGAGAGACGGCCCGGCTCGTGGCGCTGTCCGCCATCAAGTACGGCGATCTGTCCAACCAGGCATCCAAGGATTACATCTTCGATATTGATCGGTTTACCTCCTTTGAGGGCAATACAGGGCCGTACATTCTGTATACCATTGTGCGGATGAAGTCTATTCTGAACAAGTATTACAGCGAGAAAACGCTTCCGACGGGGGCCAAGATCCAGCCTGCCCGTTCCGAGAGCGAGAAAGCACTGATGCTTCTGATCGCCGGCTTCAACAGCGTTATGGAGGCTGCCTATCAGGAGACGGCGCCTCACAAGGTATGTGCGTATATCTACGATCTCGCCAACGCCTTCAACCATTTCTACCATGAGACCAAGATCATGGCGGAGGAGGATCCCATGATCCGGGCCGGATATATCTGCCTGCTGGAGCTGGCAAGAGGGATCCTGGAGACCTGTATCGATGTGCTGGGATTCTCCGCACCGGAGAAGATGTGATAACTGCCGTAAAAGCCTTTCAGATTCCTACAGCGGCGGTTCCTTCCTGGGCGATGAACCAGAGCCAGCCCTTTGTTGCAGATGTATTCGTGTAACGTCAGGCTGGCTGGTTTTGCGCATGCTGGTGAAGATGGCTGTGAATCGTAACGCTTTTGCTTTAGTACCCGAAATCCCCACCGATCAGAATGATCTTGATACGTCCCGGTATTCCGCATCTTCTTGTGACGACGGTGTGGCTGCAGATACAGTCCGGGCTGTAGCAGTCCCCGCAGGCTCCGGTCTGGGAGCAGGGAGTATTCCTGCTAAGTCGAATGGCGTTGGCGGGCGAGGCAACGTTCTTTACTCTGCGATAAGCGTCCTCAAGGGTGGGACATACCTTGTTCATGCCGGCCAGGATGATCACCTGCTTCGGCCCCCAGATCAGCGCGGCTACGCGGTTGCCGTTGCCGTCGATATTCACAAGCTCGCCCTCCAGGGTGATGGCGTTGGTGCTCATGAAGTAAGCGTCAGCGTTAAAGGCACCTGCATAGATATCCCGCACCTGTTCCGGTGGCACACAGGTCCGGTCCAGTAACCGGATATCTTCTCTCTCACGGAGTGTGGGAAGCATACCCGTCTCCTCCAGGGTCATGGAACCGCCGAAGCACACGACGCTGTCTTTCTCAAGGAAGGAGCATGCCAGTGCGACAGCTTCCTCGGGGCTCTTACAGTAGTAGCCCTCCATCTGGCGTTTCTTTAAGTTCTTGATGATCGTGTTTGCTGTGATCTCATAATATGTTTCCTTTGGTGTCATATGAGCGCCTCCTGAACTGTAATAATTATTTTTCGTAAATTATAGCACAATTTCTCAAAATGTGCTATACTAACAAAGAATGCGAAGCAGTGATACGGCACCCAAAGGCAGCAAAGCAGCGTTTGGGTCTCCCGAAATTCCGCAACAGAAGGGAGCCTGACAGACTATGAACCAAAAACTGAAAAAGCTTGCATCCTATTACAGGCCATACCTGGGCCTGTTTTTCGCGGATATGTTCTTTGCGATCCTGGGAGCAGCCATCACGCTGGTGATTCCTCTGATCGTGCGCTATATCACATGAAATGTAATTACACAGGAACCGGATGCGGCTATGCTTAAGATTGTCCGTCTCGGCATTTTTATGCTGATTCTGGTTTTGGTAGAGTGCTATTGCTACTATTTTATTTCCAATTATGGACACATCCTGGGCGCTAAGATCGAATATGACATGCGTGCCGAGATCTTTAGTCATTACCAGAAGCTGTCCTTTTCCTTTTTTGATAATCAGAAGGTTGGACAGCTTATGTCACGTATCACCACCGACCTGTTTGACATCAGTGAGCTTCTGCACCATGGCCCGGAGGATCTGGTGATCTCCGTCATTAAGATCGTGGGATCCTTTGTGATCCTTATGTGCATTGACGTGAAGCTGACCCTGATTGCTTTCCTTTTTATTCCGGTGATGCTTTTGTACGCCGCTTACTTCAATAAGCGCATGAAGCGTGCCTTCAAGCAGAATCGGGCGAAGATCGCGGACATCAACAGCCAGATCGAGGACAACCTTTCCGGTATCCGGGTGGTGAAATCCTTCGCCAACGAGGACGTGGAGATGCACAAGTTTGAGGAGGGCAACCAGGGATTCTTAAGGGCCAAGAAGAACAGCTATTTCTACATGGCCGGCTATAATTCCGGACTGGGAGCCTTCACGACGCTGATCACCATTGCGGTGTTGGTGTCCGGTGCGGTGCTGATCACGAAGAATCAGGTAAATGTTACGGATCTCATCACATTTCTGCTGTACATCAACACGTTTACGGATCCGGTGAAAAAGCTGGTGACGCTGACGGAGCAGTTCCAGAACGGCTACAGCGGTTATGAGCGTTTTATGGAAATGATGGAGATCCAGCCGGATATTGTAGATCGGCCGGGAGCCGGGGAACTTACCGATGTGAGAGGGGACATCAGCTTTGAGGATGTTTCCTTCCAATATGAAGAAAACAGTCAGACGGTGTTAAACCATATCAATCTGGAGGTGACAGCCGGATCCTACATGGCGTTGGTGGGTTCCTCCGGCGCGGGAAAGAGCACCCTGTGCAGCCTGATCCCACGATTTTATGAGGTCAGCGGCGGAGCCATCCGCATTGACGGCACCGATATCCGGGATATCACGCTGAAGAGCCTGCGGGATCATATCGGCATTGTGCAGCAGGATGTGTATCTCTTTGTCGGCACGGTGGCGGACAATATCCGCTACGGGAAGCCTCAGGCAACCTTTGAGGAGATCGTGGAGGCCGCTAAGAATGCCAATGCCCATGATTTTATCATGAGTCTGCCCGATGGGTATGATACCGATATCGGCCAGCGGGGTGTGAAGCTTTCCGGCGGGCAGAAGCAGCGATTGTCCATTGCCCGTGTATTTTTGAAAAATCCGCCAATACTGATCTTTGACGAAGCAACCTCGGCATTGGACAACGAGAGCGAGAAGGTGGTGCAGGAATCCTTAGAGAAGCTTGCAAAGAATCGTACCACCTTCGTCATTGCACATCGGTTGTCCACCATTAAGAATGCTGAGAAGATACTGGTGCTGACCGACAGCGGAATCGAGGAGGAGGGCACCCACAGGCAACTGCTTGAGCGGGGCGGGATCTATGCGCACCTTTATCAGATGCAGTTTGCAGATTAGGAGGAGTTTTATGGAGATTCCATTTCGAAAGGTCGCGTTTGCGGATAAGCCGCTGATCGACCGTTATCTGGCGATGAATACACACAAGAGTTGTGAACTTAGCTTCGCCAATATTTATCTGTGGAGCCGTTTTTATCCCACGGAGTTTGCGGTGGTGGAGGATACGGTAGTCTTCCGCAGCTTTGTGGAGGATAACGGCATGAGCGTCAGCTTTCCGGCTGGTGAGGAATCACAGATCCGAAAGGCATTGGATACACTGTTTGTCTATTTTAAGGATAAAGGCTGTCCGGTGCGTCTGCACCTTGTACAGGAGCAGGATTTCGCATTGCTGGAGCAGTGGTATCCGGGGCGCTTTGCTGTTGTATATGACCGGGACGTAGCAGATTATGTCTATGAGACAGAGAAGCTGACGACCCTTGCCGGAAAGAAGCTTCACGGCAAGCGGAACCACATCAACAATTTCAAGAAGCAGTACCCGGACTGGAGCTACGAGCGGATCACCGAGGCGAATCAGGAGGATTGCTTCGCCATGGCGATGAAGTGGCGCCAGGGGCATGTATGCGAATACAGTGAGGATGAGCAGGACGTGGAGAAGCGGGACGAGATGTGTGTGACATTAAATGCCTTGCGGCTTCGGGAAGAGCTTGGCCTTATCGGCGGTCTGATCCGTGTGGATGGACAAGTGGTGGCCTTCTCCATCGGCGAGCCGCTGAATCCCGACACCTTCGTGGTGCATATCGAGAAGGCTCTGGCGGATGTGGAGGGCGCTTATCCTATGATCAATCAGCAGTTTGTTGCGCATGAGGCCCAAGAGTTCCGCTATGTGAACCGGGAGGAGGACACCGGTTCCGAAGGGCTTAGGAAGGCAAAGCTTTCCTACAAGCCGATATTTTTCGTAAACAAAGGTATGGTCCATGAGAAAAAGGAGGAAGATTGACATGACCAAAATTGATATTATTTCAGGTTTTTTAGGTGCAGGAAAGACCACCTTCATTAAGAAGATGCTGGAGGAGGTATTCCAGGGCGAGAAGGTTGTTCTCATTGAGAATGAGTTCGGTGAGGTTGGCATCGACGGCGGATTCTTAAAGGATTCCGGCATTGAGATCACGGAGATGAATTCCGGCTGTATCTGCTGCTCTCTGGTAGGTGATTTCGGTACTGCCCTGAAACAGGTTATTGAGACCTATGCTCCGGACCGCATTCTGATTGAGCCGTCAGGCGTAGGTAAGCTTTCCGACGTCACCAGAGCCGTACAGGGTGTTGCTGCTCATGAGCCAGTGGAACTGAACAGCTCCATTACCGTTGTAGACGGACAGAAGTGTAAAATGTATATGAAGAACTTTGGTGAGTTCTTTAATAATCAGGTAGAGAATGCAGGAACCATCGTTATGAGCCGTACCCAGAAGATGTCTGAGGACAAACTGGATGCTGCTGTAAAGATGTTAAAAGAGAAGAATCCGAAGGCTACCATCATCACCACTCCGTGGGATGAGCTGAAAGGGGAGCAGATTCTGGCTGCTATGGAGCATCAGGATCTGATTCTGAAAGAGGAGATGGAGCATCTTCATGAGCATGAGGATCATGACCATTGCTGCGATCATGAGCATCATCACGACCACGAACATGATCACGAGCATCATCACGATCACGACCATGAGCATGGCGATGAC
>CAKSAI010000116.1 GCA_934434905.1 uncultured Lachnospiraceae bacterium
CCTTAATCCTACAGACCGGATTGGTGGAAACCACGGATACCAAGGGCTTTTCTGCGCTTATCGTAGCTATCGCGCTGGCAGTGCCGGTGCTGATCAGCCGCTATAAGAATAAGCCCCAGGTGGAAGAATAGGAGGGCTTTCAATATGTTGGAACTGAAAAATGTAAAAAAGACCTTCAACCGGGGAACCATCAACGAGAAGAAAGCATTGACAGGTGTGAACCTGAAGCTGGAGCCGGGAGATTTCGTTACGGTGATCGGCGGAAACGGAGCCGGAAAGTCTACCATGCTCAATATGATCGCCGGTGTTTATCCCATAGATTCCGGTGCTATCATCATAGATGGGAAAAATGTGACGCGCCAGGCAGAGCATAAGCGTGCAGCTTATCTCGGCAGGGTGTTCCAGGATCCGATGATGGGGACTGCCGCAGATATGGAGATACAGGAGAATCTGGCTATGGCTTATCGCCGGGGGAAACGGCGTGGGCTGGGCTGGGGCGTTGGCAGAAGCGAGAAGGAGTTCTATCATGAAGCGCTGAAAATGCTGGATCTGGGACTGGAGAATCGAATGACCTCCAAGGTCGGTCTTCTGTCCGGCGGGCAGCGCCAGGCGCTGACGCTTCTTATGGCTACGATTCAGCAGCCCAAGGTGCTTCTCTTAGATGAACACACAGCGGCACTGGATCCCAAGACAGCGGCCAAGGTGCTGCAGTTGACAGAGGAGCTGGTGGAGAAGAATCATCTCACCACGATGATGATCACCCATAACATGAAGGATGCGATCCGTCTGGGGAACCGTCTGGTTATGATGAATGAAGGAAGGATCATCTATGATGTCAGCGGTGAGACGAAGAAGGGACTTCATGTGTCGGATCTGTTGGCGAAGTTCGAGGAGGCCAGCGGCGGAGAATTTGCCAATGACAGAATGATCCTCGGGTAAGCGGACTGTTGAAATAAAATCTTAAGAAAAATTTTATGGAATTCCAGCGAAATTCATGGTATTATGGCATAAGCCGGTTGATGTGAGAGTAAGACTGACCACACCGCCGGCTTTTGTGGTGTAGAAGAGTTTTGGAAAGGAATTTCATGAACAAGATTCTTCGATGGATGTTTGGCTTGCTGCATATCCTGTATCCCAAGCGGTGTCCTGTCTGTGACAGGGTTCTTTATACACCGTTTCTTTCGGAGGAATATCCGGTCTGCGACGATTGCAGGAACCGGGTGGAGTATGTGGCAGAGCCTGTGTGCAAGAAGTGCGGGAAGCCTCTGACGGATCAGCGGGGAGAATACTGCGTGGACTGCACCAGACACGCGCATTCCTTCACCCAGGGAAAGGCTCTGTGGGTGTACAAGGGGTGTGTGAAGGAGTCTGTCTACCGCCTTAAGTACAGCAACCGCAGAGAATATGGAAAGTCGTACGCCCAGGAACTGGCAAGGCAGTATGGCAGATGGATTCTGCGCAAGGGCGTGCAGATCATCGTCCCGATTCCGTTGCACAGGAAGCGACAGCGGCAGCGAGGCTATAATCAGGCGGAGATCATTGCGCGTGAACTGGGCCGATTGTTGGAGCTTCCGGTTTGCCCGGATCTGCTTGTGCGCTGTCTCTATACCAAGCCCCAGAAGGAGCTGGATGACAGGGAGCGGAAGGCGAATCTGAAGAAAGCATTTCGGTTAAACCGGGATACCCGTGGACTGGAACGGGTACTCCTGGTGGATGATATCTATACCACCGGCAGCACCATGGACGGCGCCGCCAAGGTGCTGAAACAGGCAGGAATCCGGGAAATTTATGCCATCAGTGTCAGCATTGGGCGGGGATACTGAGTAATATTTGCCTTAACAGGGATTATATGGTATAATCAAGGGAAGTGTGAAACACTTCCCGCTACCCAAACGTAGTGAAGCGGAGTTCGGGTTTCCCGAGAATGAAATAAAGAAGGAAGAGGTATCTATGCTGAACAAAGACAGGATCCGGCTTATGGCTAAGCTGGCAGCCTATGAGCAGGGACAGGGGAAAGAAGATGCGCCGATGGGTAAGTACCGTCGGAAGGATTATGTGATGCTCAAGATGATCCGCACATTTTTCTATGCAACCATAGCGTTCGCACTTCTGTTCTTGATGGATGTACTTTATGATATGGAAGAGTGGTTTAGTGCGCTGTATCAGATGGAGTACCGGGAATATATCATACAGATCGTGGCAGAGTATCTGCTCTTTCTGGTGTTTTTTGAGGTGGTTACCTGGTTTGTATACAATGCACGTTACAAGAAGGGGTACCGGAACCAGAAGCTGTATCTAAGCAGGCTGCGGAAGGTAGAGAAGTTGTATGAGAGAGAAGAAAAGCTGCTTCCCATCGATGAATGGGAGGATTGAGCAGGAGGGCAGATATGACGAGAATGTTGGAAATAAGAGAAGGGCTGCGGAATTTCTACGGTAGGTATGAACTTTATATCAAGCCGGCCACCCGCTTTGTGCTGGCAATCGTCACATTTTTACTGATTAACGGAAATATCGGATATATGGCGCGGCTGAAAAGCCCGGTGGTTGCCATTGGACTGGCGCTTTTGTGTACCTTCCTGCCGATAAACGCGACGGTGGTACTGGCGGCGCTGCTTGTGCTGGCACATCTGTCTGCGTTGTCACTGGAGGTGTGCATTGTTGCGTTGCTGTTGTTTCTGGTGATGTTTTTTATGTATTTTAAGTTCGCGCCAAAGGATGGCTATGTGGCGTTGCTGACGCCTATGCTGGGAAGGCTTGGCATATCAGAGATCATGCCTACCGCTGTGGGACTGACCAAGCAGCCGTATTCCATCTTATCCATGGTGTGCGGCCTGATCATCTATTATTTTCTGAAAGGTGTGAAGGTAAACGAGAGCAGACTCGGTGCAGTGGATGATAAGGCAGGAGTTTCCAAGTTTACGGTAGCCTTGCAGCAGATTGTGCAGAATAAGGAATTGATCCTGGCTGTGATCGGGTTTGTTGCCGCAGCACTTATTGTTTATCTGATCCGTCGGCAGTCGGCAGCTCACTCCTGGACCATTGCAGTGGTTGCCGGAAATGCTGCGAATTTCCTCATTCTTCTGGTGGGATGCTTCTGGACCAGGAATGCAGCAGGCATTTTATGGATATTCCTGGGAACAGCGGCGGCAGTGCTTGTAGGTCTTGCCATGGAATTCTGCCTGTTTCATCTGGATTATGCCCGTGTGGAGCAGGTACAGTTTGAGGATGACGAGTATTATTACTATGTGAAGGCTGTGCCGAAGGTATTCTTGTCCGGCAAGGAGAAGCGGGTGAAGCAGATCAGCGGCGGAAGAGAATCCGGGATCAGCAAGAAGCAGTTGGCCGATGAATTCGACATTGATCAGGACTTGCTGGATGACTAGCAATGGGCGTGAGCTGAACGGAACAGTTATAAATAAAAATGACCGAAGAAGGGAAGTGACAAGAAGATGGAAAATCTTCAGGGATTGTGGGAGACATTCGCGAATAGATATCTGCATTGGCTGAAACTGGATCTCCCAAAGCTGAATATGATTGACGTGGTGGAAATCATAATCATTTCCTTTTTGTTATATAAGATATTAGTTTTTATCAAGAATACCAGGGCGTGGTCGCTGCTTAAGGGGATCACGGTCATCCTTGTGTTTGGTCTGGTTGCGGCACTCTTTCAGATGAATACGATCCTGTGGATCATAGCGAAAGCATTCAATGTGGCGATGATGGCAATTATTGTGATCTTTCAGCCGGAGCTGCGAAGGGCGCTGGAGTCCCTGGGACGTAAGAATTTTCTGTCAGGAATATTCAATTTTGATTCTCCCAAGAAGCAGGAGCGCTTCAGTGATCGGACACTGTCGGAGATCGTGAAGGCTTCCTTTGAGATGGGGAAGGTGAAGACCGGGGCGCTGATCGCGGTGGAGCAGAACATGCCGCTGACGGAATATGAGCGGACAGGCATTGCGCTGGACTCCGTATTATCCAGTCAGCTGCTGATCAATATATTTGAACACAACACGCCGCTGCATGACGGCGCTGTTATTGTGCGCGGGGACAGGATTGTTTCAGCTACCTGTTATCTGCCCCTATCAGACAATATGGAGCTGAGTAAGGAACTGGGAACCAGGCATCGGGCAGCTGTCGGCCTGAGCGAGGCATCGGACGCTCTGGTGGTGGTGGTGTCCGAGGAGACGGGTGCTGTGTCCGTTGCCATCGGCGGAAAGCTGTTCCGTAATCTGGATGCCGAGAACCTGAAGCGGAAGCTGGGGTTTGTGCAGAATAAATCCATTGACACGGATCGGTTCCGTTTGTGGAGAAGGAGGTCGAAGGATGTTTAAGAAGCGGCTCTCTCATCTGAATAGTAATATTGGCCTTAAGATATTGTCCGTACTGTTTGCGGTGATCTTGTGGCTGGCGGTAAATAATTACGACAATCCGGATATCACGCGGACTTTCCGTGTTCCTGTGTCCGCGACAGAGGAGCAGGTGCTGATCAATATGGGCAAGGCCTATACCATAGACCCGGACACCAGCGTGGCGATCATCTCCGTGACCGGCCCGCGGAAAACGGTGGATGATTTTCAGACGTCTGATTTCAAGGCGACTGCGGATCTGAGCCAGCTCAGCGGCTATGAGGACGGGGTTCAGACAACGGATATCGTCGTCGAGGCAAGCAATACAACCGTTCAGGAGAAGATAGATAAGGATAAATGTGAAGTCAAGTTGAGCAAACTGGTGGGCGGAAAGGAACAGCAGCTGCGTGTTACCCTGGAGCCCAGAACAGACGAGCAGACGTATGTGGTTGGCGAAACCACGGGAACGCCGGCGGATGGCTACGCCATCGGGGATATATTTGTAAGCCCCAACCTGATCAAGGTGTCAGGACCGATGTCCGTTGTTTCACAGATCGATAAGATTGCTGCACCTGTCAACGTGGATAATCTGACAGCCGACTGCTCCGTGGATGCTTCTCTGGTGATGTATGACGTTGCAGGCAATGTGATCGAGGACTCCAAGATCACGCTGACCCCAAATGTGGTGACAGTAAATGTCCAGATCCTGGGAACCAAGACCGTCCCGGTGGAATGCGGAACCACAGGAACGCCGGCAGAGGGCTACGTATTCGTGGCGCTGGAGTATGCGCCCAAAGAGGTGGTTATCAAGGGAAGTCCCTTCGTCCTCAACAATATCGATAAGATCACAATCCCGGCGGATACCATCAATCTCACAGGGGCAACCGCTGATGTGGAGAACAGTATCGATATCACACCGTACCTGGCGGATGCCGGCGTCTCGCTGGTGAAGCCGGAGGAAAACAAGATCGCGATAAAGGCCGTTGTCGAGAAACTGGAGACAAAACAGCTGGAGCTGCCGGTCAGCGCCCTGACGGTTGAGAATCTTTCGGACAATTACGAAGTCACCTATGGCGCCACCGCTGTACCGGTGACCGTCCGGGGAAGAAGCAGAGATATATCCGCCCTTACGGCCAGTCATCTGAAGGGAACGATCAATCTGCGAAATCTGCAGCCCGGAACCTATAACGTAATTGTAGAGATAGAGCTGGACGAGAAGTGCGAGGTGCTGGGAGAGCTTACCGTACAGGTGACTATTGCAGAAAAGGGTCAGGGTTCGCCGGACCATACCGGAGGCTCAGAGTCCGGCGGCACGACAAATCCTTGAGAATAGATATGAGAATGGGAGGCTTATAGAATGGTAAGTCAAAAGGTTGTAATTAAGAATCCGACCGGTCTGCATCTGCGGCCGGCAGGAATCCTGTGCAAGGAGGCCATGCAGTTCAAATCGCTGATCACCTTCAAGTTCCGGGACACCACCGCCAATGCGAAAAGCGTCTTGAGCGTGCTGGGTGCATGCATCAAGTCAGGTGATGAGGTAGAATTCTTCTGTGACGGTGAAGACGAAGAGCTGGCGCTTGCTACCATTGTCGGAGCGATAGAGAGCGGGCTGGGGGAGTAGAGACGATGAAATATGATTATCTGATCGTAGGTGCGGGCCTGTTTGGAGCCGTGTTTGCCTGTGAGGCAGCGAAAAAGGGAAAGAAATGCCTGGTGATCGATAAGCGGAGTCACATAGGCGGCAATATCTATACGTATGAGCAGGAAGGAATTCAGGTTCATAGGTATGGAGCACATATTTTTCATACAAGCAATGAGCAGGTATGGAATTATGTAAATCAACATGCGCGGTTTAATCGCTATACCAACAGTCCGGTGGCCAATTATAAGGGAGAACTGTACAGCATGCCTTTTAACATGTACACGTTCAATCGGATGTGGGGCGCTGTTACACCTAAGGAGGCCAGGGAGGAGATTCAAAAGCAGGTAGCTGCAAGCAAGATCGACAACCCGCGCAATCTGGAGGAGCAGGCGATCTCTCTGGTTGGCAAGGATATCTATCAGAAGCTTGTGAAGGGATATACGGAGAAGCAGTGGGGCAAGTCAGCTACCGAGCTTCCGGCCTTTATCATCAAGCGGCTGCCGGTGCGCTTCACATATGACAACAATTACTTTAACGATCTCTATCAGGGAATCCCCATTGGCGGATATACCGGGATGATCGCCTCCATGCTTCAGGGGATCGAGGTGCGATTGTCAGAGGATTTTCTGCAAAAAAGGGAAGAATACTTACAACTGGCAGACAAGGTGATCTACACCGGAATGCTGGATGCATATTTTGATCATTGCTATGGAGAGCTGGAATATCGCAGTCTCCGCTTTGAGACAAAGGTGCTGGATACAGATAACTACCAGGGAAATGCGGTGGTGAATTACACAGACCGGGAGACGCCTTATACCAGGGTTATCGAGCATAAACACTTTGAATTCGGAACACAGGAGAAAACGGTGGTAACCTGGGAATATCCGGCTAACTGGAAGCCTGGGGACGAGCCTTATTATCCGATGAATGATGAGAAAAATAATCAACTGTATCAGAAATATCGCAAGCTGGCGGATCAGGAGACCAATGTGATATTTGGCGGCCGTCTGGGACAATATAAGTATTATGATATGGATGATGTGGTAGAGCAGGCATTGCTGTGTGCGGAGCGAGAACTTGGGAAAGAGTAAGAATACTGTCGTCAAGGCAGGAATCCGGAGTATATGAATATGGGTGCAATTCCCGGAAATGAGGAAGCTATGAAGAAGATATTAGTGACAGGCTGTAACGGACAGTTGGGACGAGCAATCAACAAGGTATATCAGAATGATGAAGTAACGTTTGTCAACACGGATGTCGTGGAAGGGGACGGTGTTGTAGCCCTGGATATTACCAAGGTAGAAGCGGTGATGGCACTGGTTCGCAGGGAGAAGCCGGACGTTATCATCAACTGTGCGGCCCATACGAACGTGGACAAGTGTGAAGAACAGTGGGATCTGGCATATCAGATCAATGCGATCGGACCCAGAAACCTTAGCATTGCGGCGAGAGAGATCGGCGCTAAGCTGGTTCATGTGTCCACGGACTATGTGTTCGCGGGGGATGGAGATCGACCCTACACGGAATTCGATGATGTTGCCCCCAACAGTGCCTATGGAAAGACGAAGCTGGAAGGAGAGCGCTTCGTGCGGCAGTTTGCGGATCGGTATTTTATTGTCCGCACAGCCTGGCTGTACGGGGATGGAAAGAATTTTGCAAAGACAATGCTGCGTCTGTCGGAAACCCATGATAAGGTCAGCGTGGTGTGCGACCAGATCGGCAGCCCCACCAGCGCCATGGAGCTTGCCAGAATGATCCGTTCTCTGGAGCCTACCGAGAATTACGGGTTGTTCCATGGAACCTGTGAAGGCTGCTGCAGTTGGGCGGACTTCGCCAGCGAGGTATTCCGTCTGGCCGGAAAGAGCACGGAAGTGGAGTATATCTCTACCGAAGAGTATCAGCGACGCAATCCGGCTTCTGCCAAGCGGCCGGCATATTCCGTCCTGGACAACTATATGCTGCGGCTGACTTCAGATTACCGGATGGCAGACTGGAAAGCAGCGATAAGGGAGTATATGGGGGAGGCATAAGAATCCTTCAAATACAGAAGAAAGCGATGAAAAATGGGGTTTCTATATGGATGTTTTGATTATTATTCCTGCCTATAATGAGGAAGGAAATATAAA
The DNA here is from genome assembly GCA_934434905.1 of uncultured Lachnospiraceae bacterium. Taxonomy (GTDB): domain Bacteria; phylum Bacillota; class Clostridia; order Lachnospirales; family Lachnospiraceae; genus 14-2. Next base: position 8,115 of record CAKSAI010000116.1, read on the forward strand.
AAGAGTGGTGCAGAATCTGATTGATAATTATCCGGAATATGATTATGTGGTAATTAATGACGGTTCAAAGGATAACACTTCCCGGATATGCCATGAAAACAATTATAATATTGTTGATCTTCCGGTGAATCTGGGACTTGCAGGGGCGTTTCAGACGGGTATGCGCTATGCATATAAATACAATTACAAATATGCGATTCAGTTTGATGCGGATGGACAGCACAGACCGGAATATATAAAGCCTATGAAGGAAAAGATGGAGGAAGGGTACGATATTGTAATCGCGTCAAGATTTGTTACGGAGAAAAAGCCGCATTCTGCCAGAATGTTAGGCAGTAATCTTATTTCGGCTGCAATTCGTTGTACGACAGGAGCCAAAATAAAAGATCCGACCTCCGGTATGCGTATGTATGGAGAACGGTTGATCCGGGAATTGGCACAAAATGTAAATTACGGTCCGGAGCCGGATACCGTGTCTTACCTCGTGAAGCAGGGCGCACGGTACGCGGAGATACAGGCGGTTATGGATGAGCGTATAGAGGGAGAGAGTTACTTGAATTTTACACACTCCATGAAATATATGCTCCATATGATGATTTCTATCATTGTGATCCAGAATTTTCGAAAAAAGACTCCTTTTTTTGAAAGAAACGGAGGAAAGTAAAAGTGTCATTATTTTTTCGTATTATATTAATACTGGCATCCGTTGCAACATTGCTGTATATGGTTCGTAAAATTCGGCAATCAAAGCTGCGGATAGAAGATTCCCTGTTTTGGATCGTGTTTGCATTTGTGCTGGTGATATTGGGGGTTTTCCCGCAGGTCGCT
>CAKSAI010000117.1 GCA_934434905.1 uncultured Lachnospiraceae bacterium
TCTAACGAGATTTCAACATAATTCCACCCGGTTGCACCGACTTTAAAATTAAACATGTTATAATTTAAGTAATTACTATGACTGTTCTGATTGTCAACAAGCGTGTTATTCGATATACGCAGGTGTCCGCCTGCGCTTACCGTGGTAGTATCCGTATATATCCACATACCGATCGCAAGATCCTTCAATTCATACCGGCTGACATCGATTGCCAGATTGTTCGAAACAGTTGAAAAAGTCTTCTCTGAATATGGATATTCAATATATCCCATGCCCGCACCTGTTGCGTCGTCTGCTGTCGTTGTTCCGGTTGTAACAGGCGTTGCAGAAGTGTTAATCTTGTCTTCTACATGTGCTGCATTCCATTGCACATTCTCGGTGCTGCCACCTTCTAAAACAGTCCATGCATACTGCTCTTCTCCCTGAATGGCAACCAGATCAATATCGGAAAAGCATAATGCCTGTCCATTAAAAGACGTTTGACCGTACCAACGCATAAAGTTTACACCCTGCAAATTAAAAACAGGACGTTCTGTATTGGGATGCGGTGGCATATCAGACAACGGAATCTGTACAAGATTCCATCCCGGCTTTAAGGTGATTGCATTTGAATTGGAGAAGGTATAGGCAATTTCTCCCCAATCCGGCTTTCTCTCGCTGGTAAGCTCAATGCATCCGGCATTCCATGTAATAGCTGATTCCCCGGCATTCTTTATCCAGACCTGCAGCACCATATCTGCCACTTCGTACTGATACGGCACACGGATATCATAGGTAGTTCTTATAAATTCTGTCGCTGCTGCAAACTGATCTGCTCCAATGTCAAGTTTCACATACTGCGTACCTTCGGGCAAACCCTGCGTTATGTCCTCAGCCGTTGCAGTTGTTAATCCGGCAGCGCTATATTTCGTCTTCAATTCCTCTGCGGAATAGAGTGTCCAGCTCCCCGGCAGCTCTGATAATCCCACCGTCGCTTCAACTCCGTTCGGCATAGCGACAAGTGGTTTTTCCAGTTGCAGATAGGCGCTTGACTCCTTTCCAAACTCCATGGTCTCTGCTTCTGCCACCGGAGAGGCCCCCGCTCCGTCATTTGCCTCAACCCGCTGCAGCCTGCCTGCGTATGAGCTTCCAAGAGTAAGCGTTGTCACACACAAAATTGCAAGTGCACTTTTCAAAAATCGTCTTTTGTCTTTCATCCTTTTCTTCTCTCCTTTCAATGGTCTGATACATGGATATTATCTAAAATCAGTGTCATATCCCCGCTAGGTTTTCCGGTCGTAAAACTGAAATATTTCACTTCCTCGGCCTTGATCGGGCGGTGCATCCAGGAGGCATAGAAATCTAATTTCACCTCATTCCAGCCCGTCTGAAACTCTGTTTTGTTGACCGACCAGTACATCATGGCATCTTCTCTGTCTTCTACATTGGACAAAAAGAAATTCACTGCACCTGTCAAAAGCGAAGCGTCACTGACATATAACGATACGCAAAGCTTTCCTTCCTGCGTCATATATTTGGAAATATCAACCGGATTCTTCAGCATGAAGCTTGCGGAAGAACCATTTACGATCTTCATGGCGCCACTGCCTTCTATATACTGTCCTTTTTGTGTAGTAACCTCAAGGTTCTTCACACGGTCGAAGATCTTCATCGTATTGCAGCTTGCAATCATGATCCCGTCCTTTGCCTGGGTTTCTTCATAGGAATCCCCTACGATCTCTGTGTCGCCTCCGGCAGAGGAACTGATTCCTCCAATGGTTGCCGCTCCTCCTGTAGATTTCGTCATATAGATGTCATCTACGATCACGTCCAGGCTATCTGTTCCCCTGTTGATAGACGGTGAATAGAAACGGAAGTAATTCACATGCGACAGATCAATTCTTCCCGTAGTTACTGCTTCCGGAACAGACATGTACACCTCGTTCCAGCCTTCCTGTACCGTATCAAGCGCGATCTCCCATGCCAGCTCCTCCTGATCGCAGGTTCCCGCACTGGAGATTTCAAAATACAGATTCTGCGCGAAATATTTCTTACTGCTCACATAGTATGACAGATGCAGATATCCGGCCTTAAATGCGGAAACATCTACCGCTTCCTTAAGCTTTACGCTGGCGAACACGCTTGTCGTTTCTGCGTTACAGAAGGCTCCTGTCCCCTGAACATATTTCCCTTCTTCTGTTACCAGCAGAACACTTCGATGCTCCTCCAGATTATCAAAGCTGTCGCAGTCGCTGATATATTTCGATCCGCCAGCCAAATCAGAAGCATCATCTTTATCCTTTCCCGGATCCTCACTGTCCCCCGACTTGTCTCCCGGCTTATCCTCTGTCACATCCGTCTTGGGCCCGTCCGTCCCGCCGCCCTCCTGCTTTGTCAGGATCCAGATAAGAGAGCCGCCGATTGCAACTGCAAAAATAATACCGATAATCAGAATCGCTATTTTTTTCTTCATATCATTTTTCATGGCTGACTCCTCTCTGTCAGGACGATATTTTTCTCCAGGTCAACGGCTTCTCCTGCTGTCGGGTTATAAATTGCCAGATCGCCATTTCTGTTGTCATAGGTATGTCCGTTCGAACGGATCAGATTGATCACTGTCATGTCTGCATCCTGGTTTTGCAGCATACCAAGTAAAGCATTTCCATTATCCAGTCCTACATTGATAGCAAGCGTATTTTTTGCATTTTTGTTTGTGATCAGATTCCGTGCCCCATATGCAAAGGTATCCAGCACTAATTGATTCTCTGCATTTTCAATGATAACGGTCTGACAACGTGCCCGGCGAATCACATCATACACTACCTTCTTCCAGTTGCTGCTTCTTGGCGCCCAGTTCTCCAGATAATCGTTCTGCGTATAAGCAATTACATTTCCGCTGTCTAAGCAGTTGTCTATCACGCCATTCTTTCCGCCAAGATAGTATGCATTGTAATAGCATCCTGAGAAGATCCGGCTCACGTAATGATTGTCACAGTTTCTGAAGTCTACACCATACCCGGCCGCAACAATAAAACTATTGACCATATATACTCCTGATGCAGTCCCCCGCACGGCATACGTTGTATTCACATTCTCATCCAGCGAGCCATTCCTTGCATATACGATATGAAGTCCGTTAATTCCCGCATTTTCTCCTGCCAATGTAATAAATGCCGGATCCGTATCTGCATCGTAGGAAGCTCCATCCCCGTAGTAGCATATGAAACGAGTGCCTGCTATCTCGTCCGATTCCTCACGGCTTGAAACGATCGTTGCACCCCGCAGCTGCACGCCTGCCGGAACAGTAACAGCCTTGTCAAAACGATATGTTCCTCCCGGAACATATACGATTCCCCCGCCTTCTTTTCCTGCCGCATCAAGCACTGCCTGAAGCTCTGCACTCACGTCTGCTGCCACACCCTTTGTAAGCTCCGCCACCTTCAGGTTTGCTTTGGGCTTCGTATAATAATTCTCTTGTTTGTACTCATATGCGCTCAGGTCTGTATCGTTCCGCTCCACCGTTCCTTCCCGAACCTCGCGAATGTCTCCGGTCAGCTCCATGTCCGTAGTACGGATCTTTGCGATCCACTCATTGTTGATACCGCCTTCTATATGACTTCTGGCAAGATTCATACCCCAGCGCTCATCAATTCCCGCCGACAAGATACCTGTATCGCAGTTCGTCAGGTTTACATCCAGCATGCTGCCAACGAAATTGATCCGATATCCGGCAACAAATTGGATTCCCACAGAACAGCTGTCCACGGAAATATTTCGAAATGTACTCCATTCCAGGTCACTGAGCACCAATCCCGTGGTATTTTCTTCCATGTATTTGTCAATTTCTGTCCGGATCGGCGCGTTCATATAAGCAGCGGCTGCCTCCGCCCAATACCTGGGGCTGACGCTTACATTGGAAATAGCTCCTACATCCCCGGAATTGTACAATTCCATTGCATTGCACAGAAATGTCCCCTTAAAGTTATTAACCATCAGGCTGGCATGTGCCTGTGTGACAGACGACCCAATACCGCGATAGCCATTGATGACTGTAATATTTCTCAGTGTAAAAAGGAAATTGCTGTCCTCCAGATAAAATGTATAGGGATATTCCAATACCTCATAGAGTGATTGGAACGGGTAGTACACCGTCATTCCCACAATTCCTGATGAACGGTTTAACCGGAATGCTCCGGGCTGTGTTTCATCTCCCGGATCCATCCATATGCTGAATACTGTTCCGTACCCTGTCCCCTCATCCGGATCCTGCCAGTCACCATATAAAGTTACAAAGCTTGGAATTGTGATCGTCTCCGTAATTGCATAATTCCCGGCCGGAAGATAAACGGTACCTCCACCTGCCATATAACAGTCGGACAACGCCCGCTGGATCCCTTCCGTACTGTCCGTTGCGCCGGTCGGGTCAACTGCATATCCCATCTCTGTCGGAATGATGTCCGCCACCACTACATCTTCCGTCTCATATTTGGTTTCTACAATTTGCGGCCTGGTCTCTCCGGTCTGTGTCCCTTCCGGCGGATATACCCCCCGTGGATCGTCCGCTTCCTTCCACCCCTGCATGACATCAACAATTTCCACCTGTGGTTCTTCACTGCTATTGTTTACAGGATTTTCTTCATTTGATTTCTGCTCTGTACAGGCCACGCATACAAATGCAGTCATGGCAAACAAGACCACCGCAAAAACTCTTCTTATCCTCATGATTTATTTTTCCTTTTTCTTGTGAAACAATATCCATACCAGCACTGCGATCAGAATTACTGTGATCGATACCCCGATTGCAATTGGTAAAATATTGCCCGTACCTTTACTCTCTGTAGCAGTTTGACTATTGTCCTTGGGTGTCTCTGTCTTTCCGTCCGATGCAGCGGATACAGGCTCTTTCGCATCACCTGTAAGCACCAGCGTACCTCCTAATGTAATATCCTTCTCCCTTGCAATTCCCGCCATGTATTCCACAAAATAACCGTCATGCCTGTGGAACAGGATACCAAACGGAAGTTCCATGCCGCTTTTGAACTGTTCAACATCCTTGGAGAGCTGATCGATGCTGATCGCCAATTCATAGGTTGTAGTGGTTCCATCACGCACGATCAGATAATCTTTCCCTTCCCCACTCTGCATCGTGAATTTGCCTGCGCATTCATAGGGATCCATCATGCTGAGTCCGCTAAGACTGTTGCAGCTCATATTAAACTCATTTCTGTCTTTTCCGGGCGTTGCCGACAGCATGAGCTGCAGACTGTCTCCCTTCCAGACATCCGCTGTTTTTGTCGTTTCATTAATATGTGTCTCATATTTTGCAACTGCTGCCACATAAATGTGGGTGGCATCATAGCCGAGATAAACATCGGCAGTAAAATCGAATTTCGGTACCTCCTCTTCCCGATCGATATGATCCTTCAAGAGATTGACATTCTTCTCGCCCTCCTTTAAAACAAGGGCAACCTCTCCCCATTCTTCCGGATTCACAACCCCATCGATGGTAGGCGCTTTTGAAAAAGCCGGGATTTCTATGCGTTCCTCTGCCGCCTCTATCGTCATTGGCTGCATGATCCCAAGCAGCATTGCAATTGCCATAGCACCTGTTATGATGTTCCTCATTCCCTTTTTCACACAAATATTCATCTTTTTCCTCTCCCTTACTTTCCGTAGTTTTCCAGAAGTTCTTCCAGTATCTTCTCAATTGCTTTGTCATAAGAAGCAATCTCTGAACCTATGTCAGAAAACTTGTTGTCCAGACACGCATGATAGATCGCGTAACGTGGATTGTTCAGTGTTTCGTTTACTTTCTCAAGAACATCGCTGATCTCAAATCTTGTTTTATTCCAGATATAATCCGTAAGCATCTCCTCGTCTTCATCAAAACGCAGCATGATATCTATCATTTCATCCTCTGCAACATCCATATAGGATTGATATCTGCGCGCCAATGCAGAGATAATGATTCCTGCCTCATAGGTATTCTCATTCGTTTTCGGAACACAGTATATCTTTGCATTGTGTGTTACATAAGTCTGATAATCCTCCTGTTCTGCATTCCATTTTGGTAACGGAAGGATTCCGAAGTCATCTTCCATGTTCTTTAATTCATCTCTTGTTGTAAGGATACGGACCATAAACAACGAATTTCCCTGTGTAAACAGATCCATATATCCATCGTTACCGCGTTTGTACAGTACATTATTCTCCTGACAGAACTGATACAGGAAACGTATCTTTTCTAAAGAATCTGCGTCCAGACAGTCAAGATAAACCTTCCCATTCTCGTCTATGTCATAGATATCGCCACCCATACTCGCATACATTGCACACAGCATGTCACCGTTTCCGCCACAAACACCCCATCTGTCTGTGTCGGAGGATACCACACCGTCTCCATCGCGATCGGCAAGCGCCTTATTCGCATACTCTAACAGCTTGTCCCATGTCCACTGTCCATCGCGAACCAACTGGTACGGATCCGGTAATCCGAGTTCTTTCCAGACGCGGCTGTTGTAATATACGCCAACCTCTGAATAAAGATGAGCGGCAAAATCTGCAGCAAACGCATAGGTACTGCCGCCAAAGGTCAGCATATCAGAAACCTCCGACGTGAAGTGATCCTGCGACAAGTCTAACGTTTCAATATCCGATAAGTCTGCCACAAGACCGCCAGACAAAAGCGGGCCATATGCCCATAAGGTCGTTCCTACCATGTCGGCATATTTGTCTCCTGACATAATCGACGGCTGTGCATTTTCAAAAATAGAATTCGGTGCCACATATTCCACTTCGATCTTACAATTAAAGGTTTTCTCCACATCTTCAATGATATCCACACTCAGTTGTGATCTGGCATCCTCCACTGTCTCCGGTTTCCACACATTTGTATCAAAGTCCACGATCTTGAAGCTGTAGCCCTTCAGATCCACTACTTCTTCGTCCTCAATATACTTATCGAAGATCTTTTCTCCTCTCTCGTCTTTCCAGTTATTGTTAGCTGCACCTCCTTTCGTTTCCTTACCGCACCCTATCATAGATACTGCCATCATTGCAGCCAGCCCTATGGCCGACCATCTCTTCATCTTCTTTCTCATACCTCAATTCTCCTTCCTGTTTTTGTTTTATTTTATAACCATATGGTAATGAGATACATTTTCATCATCCTGTAATACCGCTTCGTTCAATTCCCGCGATCAGCTTCCTCTGCCCAAACAAATATAGAAGGATCAACGGCAAAAGCGATAATATGACTGCCGTATTCGTTATCGTTGTCGCATAAAAGGAATCTGCATTATTCAGCTCTGCACTACTCATACTGAAGATGGAAGTGGCCAATACCATATCCGACTTCAGGAACAGATTCGTGTAGAAAACATCTGTCCACTGCCATGAAAACGCTAACAGGAATACCGTTACCATCATCGGAACAGATATAGGAAGCACTATCTTGAAGAACGCGCGAAACGTACTGCAGCCGTCAATATATGCCGCCTCCTCCAGTTCCTCCGGCACCCCCTTGTAAAACTGTCTCAGCAGAAAAATAAATATTCCGTTTTTAAAAGCCATTCCTGTAAGAGACAATACAAGGAATGGTGTCATTCCTTCCGCGAGCGTCAGCAGATTTATCTCGGATCCTGTAATGAGTTTTATGATTCCGGCAAAATCAAAATAACGAAATTTTAAATACATCGGAACCATAATGATCTGTGGCGGAACCAAAATAGTTGTCAGCACGATTCCCATGCCAAGCTTCCCAATCTTTCCTTTTATCTTCGCCAAAGCATATCCTGTCATAGCGCAGATCAATACCTGCGGCAATGCACATAACAGTGAAATTCCCAGTGTACGAAACGCTTTTGGCAGATAGTTCATCGTTTTCAGCACGAACTTATAGTTGTCCAGCGTAGGCTGCTTCGGTATGTAGATAACTGCTCTGTCATACATATCCTCCAGGCTCATAAAGGAAGAGGATATCTTACTGATAAACGGAAACAGGATAATAAAGGAGACCAGTATCAGCAGTACGTATCGAAACAGTTTTGCCAGAAACAGACTTACTTTCCCTTTTACAACCAGCGCGTCCGGTTTTTTTAATTTTCCCATCATATCACTCTCCTTTAGTCTTTCTGCTGATAATAGGTATATCGGCTGATGATCAGGAAAAAGAGTGCTATGATGATGGCATTCACCATGAAGTATACCCAGGCCATTGCAGAGGCGACTCCCATCTTATTCGCATTGAAGCTCAATTCCTGAATCTGCTTCATAATAACATTTGAGCTGCTTGTCATTGAATCTACAATGATATAAACAACGTTTACCAGGATAACCGGACTGATCATTGGAAAAGTGATCAGCCAGAAGGATTCCCAGCCACTGGCGCCGTCAATATCCGCAGCTTCATAAATTGCAGGATTGATCGATTGAAGCCCTGCCAGGAACAGCAAAATCGGCACGCCGGAGATATTGACAATGTTGAAAATACCGTCCACAGCTGCTATTACAAAATCCGAAAGCTCCTGACTGAAGCTCAATTCCATCAGCACTTCATTGATTTCCTTAGAGCTTATCAGACCGTTTGCCACACTGGCTGCGGTTGCTTCACTCCCCAGCGTATTCCACTGCGAACTGAATACAGCGGTAAATTCTTCTCCCTTTGCCACAAATCCGGTAGTGAGTATGACCGGGATAAAAAAGATGGCACGGAATCCAGCCCTGAACTTCATTTTAGAGTTTAAAACCACCGCGATCATCAGGCTGAACAGCGTCCCCATCACAACGTCTCTGAGCATTGACATAATGGAGCTTTGCAGATTGCTCACAAAGTCGGGATCAGACAAAAAAGCAAATTTATAATTCTCCATTCCCATAAAGTGAAGCGTAAAAC
>CAKSAI010000118.1 GCA_934434905.1 uncultured Lachnospiraceae bacterium
TTCTGCTGAATCATCTTAAAATGCTTCAATGCCTCCACAATTGCACTTTCTTTATCTTCTGGGCACTGTGGCTGCCTACTATCTTCATTTTTAGGTAAATTATAATTCTTTCCAACCTCAATTCCGCATTTTCTCTTTACCTGTGAGATATACAGATTGGAAACCTTCATGCCGGCATTATGTTCAGCCACATACTTCTTTATCTCATCATATGTTGCCTTAGTCTCTGCAGATGTTATATCCACATCATCAAGTTCAATCGTGACATTAATATAATCATCCGGCTTTTGTTTCAGTTGGGACAAAAGACACACAGTCTCTACCCCAACCGTCTGTGCGAACATGTCCACCGGCCGCACGCGGCTAAGCTCGTATCCATTTCCGCACAGATATTTCAGATCCCGCGCCAGCGTAGCCGGGTCACAGCTCACATAGACCACCCGGTCCGGTTGCATCTGCACGATCGTCTCCAGACACTTCTCATCGCAGCCCTTTCGCGGCGGATCCACCACAATGACATCCGGGTGGAGCATTTTTTCATCCATATTGGCATCCGTCCCATTACAGTCCGCGCCTGCTTCACAACCAGCCCCCTTACGCAGTCCCGTAACACCTCCGGTCTCCCAACCCGGCAGCTTCTCACACCCTTCTCTATAGAACTGCGGCAGCACTTCCTCCGCCTTCCCCTCGAAAAACCGCGCGTTCGCGATGCCGTTCAAAGCGGCGTTATCCCTTGCATTTTTGACTGCCTGCGGTACGATCTCCACGCCATATACCTGCTTCGCCTTCTGTGCCAGGAACAGTGAGATCGATCCGATGCCACAGTACAGATCCCAGACAGTCTCCTCCCCGGTCAGCCCCGCATAGTCAAGTGCCGTCTCATACAGTCGCTTCGTCTGCACCGGATTCACCTGGAAGAAGGAATGTGCTGAGATCTGATACCGGATATCCCCAATGGAATCTGTGATGTACTCCTTCCCCCACAACAACAGGATCTCATTTCCCAGGATCACATTTGTATTTTCCCGATTCACATTCAGGCTGATGCTGGTTATTCCATCAACCTTCTTAAGCTCTTCGACCAACGCCTCCGCAAAAGGCAGCTTCCTTCCGTTTATCACCAGACATACCATGATCTCTCTGCTGGCAAAGCCCTTCCGGATCAGCACATGACGAACAAGACCGCTCCCTGTACTCTCCTCATAGGGTGCGATCCCGTGTTGCTCCATAAAATGAATAATGATATCCAGAATACGTTCATTCACCTTATCCCCGAGGCAGCAGCTCCGGTTTGGGATGATGGTGTGGCTGCGGCTTGCATAAAAGCCCGTTACGATCCGTCCTTCCTTGTCCCTGCCAATCGGGAACTGTGCCTTGTTCCGATAATGGAATGGTTCCTCCATCCCGATAATCGGCTCCATCCGCGCATCCACATTCTCAAAGCCTCCGATGCGCACGAGGCTGTTCTTCACTTTATTTTCCTTGAACTCCAACTGCTTCTCATACGAAAGCGCCTGCAGTTGACATCCCCCGCAGGGTCTGTGAAGCGCGCAGCGCGGCTCCACCCGCCAGGGCGACGGCGAGAGAACCTCAAGCAGACGGGCATAGCCATAATTCTTCTTCATCTTCATGACCTTCACCCGAACCGTATCCCCGATCACCGCATCCTTCACAAAAAGAGCCATACCGCCAAGCTTCCCTATACCGGCGCCATCAACGCCCATATCCTCGATAAACAGCTCCTTCTCGTCATCCTTCTTCAAGCCCTGCTTTCCATTCTCAGCCATCTCACTATACACTCGTTTTCCGAATATTCGACTCAAACAGCCGATTAAAGCCCAGCCATTCCGTGCTTCCCGCCGGAGCCGACGCAAACGCCTCCTTCATGGTCTCCAGCTTGGCATCCACATTGTCCGCAAAGCTTAACGCAATCGCCTCCGCCAATGCCGGCTTCTTGGGCGATCCGAACTCCAGCTCCCCATGATGCGCCAGGATGCAGTGCTTCAGCTCATTCGCCAGCTTCTGCGGGAACCCCGGAATCTGGCGGATACGTTCTCCCACCAGCTCTGCACCGATCATGATATGTCCCAGCAACTGACCTGCATCCGTATAATCATTCTCCGGGAAAGTAGACAATTCCTCCAGCTTCCCGACGTCGTGGAACATGGCCGCAGTCAGCAGCAGATCACGATTTAGGATCTCATAATTATCCGCAAAGAAATCACACACCTTCGTAACACTCAGCGTATGCTCCAGCAGTCCTCCTACAAATCCGTGATGAACGCTTTTTGCAGCGCTGTGGAACCGGAAACGCTTTGCAAAATCTTCATCCTCCACGAAGAAGCTTTCCGCCAGCTTCTTCAGATACGGATTCTTCAAGCCTGCAATATACCCCAGAAGCTCCTGATACATCTGTCCGATGTCCTTTCCGCTGACCGGCAGAAAATCCGCCGGATCGTACTCTCCCTCCTGGGCCTTGCGCACCCGCTTCACATTTAGCTGCATCGCGCCCTGATAGTTGATGACATCTCCGACCACATGGATATAATCCATGGTATCAAAATCCTCGATCCCCTGGGAATTGGGATCCCATATCTTCGCATCCAGTGTCCCTGTCTTGTCCTGCAGGGTCAGATTTTCATAAGGCTTTCCGTTCTTCGTCATTGCGGTCTGCTTGTGCTTGCACAGGTAGATCTCCCCGACACGTTCCCCTTCCCGCAGGGTTTCAATATATCTCATAATTTCGTCCTCCATAATTCTTGATCATCATTCCGTCCGCCATACAGCTACGGTTTTCTTCTTTACGGCAGAACACCCACCGTCACAACAAATTCCAGCGCTACATACGTCTCGCCGCTCTGGCGCATGACCTTGATCTTCACCTGCTGCCCCGGACTCATAGCCAGCAGCTTCTGTGTATACCCATCCGCCGTCACGATCTCCTCTCCATCCACAGCCACGATCACATCTCCCTCCTGAATACCTGCGCTCATGGCCGGAGACGGAAGATCCGTTTCCACGCTCTTGATGTATGCACCCTTGGGCAGTTCATATTTCTCATGGATCTCCGCAGTCACCGTGCTTACCTTCATTCCCAGATACGGAATGTCCTTACCGTTTGACAGCGCCTCAATGACACTCTTAAGCTGGGAAATAGAAAAAGCTGTGATGGTGTTCTGGTCGCCCTCGCTGCTGTAGTCCTGCATCACGATGGCTACCACCTCACCCTGGAGATTAATCAATGCTCCGCTGCCGTTCACACTTCCTACAATATCCGTGGTAAAAATCTTGTATGTGCTGTCCCAGGTTGAAACCGTATTTCCCGAAGATGTGACCGTTCCGGAGAGAATGGAATAATTGGCACCCAGGGGGCTGCCGATGGCGATAACCACCGTTCCCTGATTCACTGTCAGTGAATTTCCCAGTGTGATCACATCGATTTTCCCCATTGTTTCCTCAGATATGTTGCTAAGCGCCACACTGATAATGGCAATTCCGGTATTTCCATCGTACTTCTTCAATGCAGCCGGAACCACATCGTCATTGATGAAGGTAATATGTATAGCCTCTGCATTGGCGATAACCTTCTTCTCCGTCAGGATCAAAAGCTCCTGACCATTGTTGGCAATGATGATCCCGGAAGCCTGATTCTCCTTCTCATAGGCAGAATCAAACCAGTCCATGCTGCTGGTTACCCCCGTCACTGTCACTACCGAACGATTGGCCTTCTTCCCGATGGCATACAGCTTATTCAGCAGCACCTGATAATCCGACGGCTCCATATCCCGTTCCACGTAAACCGGGGCAGAATCCGCATCCGGTTCCGGCTCCGGCTCCGGTTCGTCATCCTTCGGAAGCGTAACTGTCCCCGGTCCCGGCTTCATCCATCCCTCCAGCCGTGGCTTCAACACCACAAACACCAGACAGGCTGTCAGTCCGAACAACGCCCCGCATAATATGACCCATAACATCCTAAGAAACATCCGCCGCTTATTTATAGGCTTATTCTTAATCTTTTCCTTAATAAAAGAGAACTCCTGATTCTGATTATTATCGTCCATGGGCCCCTCCTGCTCAGTTCAGCCTACGATTTATCGTCCTTCTTCGGTCTGGCTGAACTGTTACAGAACTATTATACGTTTTTCTATGCTCTGTTGCAAGATTTTTCTTTTTAAGGTATACTACTATTAAATAATGAGTATTGTCAAAAGGAAAGGCCCTTGTAATGAATGAAAAAGCTTTACGCACATTAGAATATAACAAAATAATCATTCTGCTGACCGCTCAGGCCACCAGTCAATCCGGTAAGGCACTATGCGCACAGCTCACGCCTTCCTGCGACCTTGCGGCCATCCGTCTGGCCCAGCAGCAGACTGCCGATGCCCTGACCCGCATCTACCAGAAGGGTTCCCTGTCCTTTGCAGGCAATCACGATATGGGGCCTTCCATCAAGCGCCTGGAGATCGGCGGTTCCCTGAGCATCGAGGAATTCCTGCGGCTCTGCTCTCTGCTTGAAGTTGCCAAGCGCGCCAAGGCCTATTCCCGTCATGAGCGGGACGACGGACAGACCGACTCCCTGGATGACCTCTTCTCCCGCATCGAGCCATTAACACCACTGCACGAGGAGATCTCAAGATGCATCATCTCCGAGGATGAGATTGCGGATGACGCCAGCACAACATTGCGGAGTATCCGCCGCTCTATCCGGTCGATCAATGACAAGATACGTGTTCAGATGAACACACTTTTAAATAACACCTCTACCAGAGGCTACCTGCAGGACGCCGTTATCACCATGCGAAACGGCCGGTACTGCCTGCCTGTAAAGGCAGAGTCCAAGAGCCAGATTCCGGGCATGATCCACGATCAGTCCTCCTCCGGCTCCACCCTGTTCATCGAGCCAATGGCGGTCGTGAAGCTGAACAATGACTTGAAGGAGCTGTTTCTAAAGGAACAGGAAGAGATCGAAGTGATCCTGGCCTCCTTAAGCAGCATCGCCGCAGAGTACACGCCATACATCCGGGACGATTTCGAGATTCTGACCCAGTTGGACTTTATTTTTGCCAAAGCCTCCTTGGCGAAGCTTTACAACGGAACTGCCCCTGTTTTCAATACGGAAGGACGGATCAATATTCGCAAGGGACGCCATCCCCTGCTGGATAAGAAGAGCGTTGTTCCCATCGATATCCATCTGGGTGACGATTTTGATCTGCTTATTGTCACCGGACCCAACACCGGCGGAAAGACCGTGTCCTTAAAAACCGTTGGCCTCTTCACCCTGATGGGGCAGGCCGGACTTCACATTCCTGCGGGAGACCGCTCCCAACTGGCTGTTTTCGACGAGGTCTATGCAGATATCGGAGACGAGCAGAGCATTGAGCAGAGCCTCAGTACGTTTTCCTCCCATATGACCAACATCATTTCCATCCTGGAGCACGTATCCTACAACTCCCTGGTGCTGTTCGATGAGCTCTGCGCCGGGACGGATCCCACAGAAGGCGCGGCACTGGCTATCGCCATCCTGTCAAGGCTCCATGAAATGGGCGTGCGCACCATGGCGACCACCCACTACAGCGAGCTGAAGGTGTTCGCCCTCTCCACACCGGGTGTGGAAAATGCCTGCTGCGAATTTTCCGTAGAGACCTTAAGCCCAACCTATCGGCTGCTGATCGGAGTTCCCGGCAAGAGTAACGCTTTCGCCATCTCCGGGAAGCTGGGGCTTCCTGCCGACATCATCACAGATGCCAGAAGCCATATGGACGCCGAGGACAAGAGCTTTGAGGATCTGATATCCGATCTTGAGACCAGCCGTGTCTCCATTGAGCAGGATAAACTTCAGATCCAGGAGTATAAGTCCGAGGTCGAGGCTCTGAAGAAGAAGCTGGAGCAGAAGCAGGAACGTCTGGACAGTCAGCGCGACAAGATTCTTCGTCAAGCCAACGAGGAGGCTGCGCAAATTCTGCGTGAGGCCAAAGACGTGGCCGACACCACCATCAAGAACTTCCACAAATATGGCAAGGACGGCAATTCCGTCCGGGAGATGGAGCAGGAACGCGACAGACTCCGGGAGAAGATCGGCAAAGTAGAAAAAAGCATAGCCCTAAAGCCGGATAAGACCCCCGTCAATCACAAGGTTCCCAAGAAGCTTAGGATCGGTGATTCCGTCAAGGTACTCAGCATGAACTTAAAGGGCACCGTGCATACTCTCCCCAACGAAAAAGGCGACCTGTATGTACAGATGGGAATCCTGCGCTCCCTGGTAAATATCAAGGATCTGGTACTGATGGAGGACGCTCCCGCTTCTGGAGACAAGGGACGCTCCGGCGGCACGGGAAGCCTGAAGATGAGTAAATCCTTAAGTGTCTCCACCGAGCTCAATCTGCTCGGCAAGACCACGGACGAGGCCATCTCCCTTCTGGATAAATACCTGGACGACGCCTATCTGGCACACATGCCCTCCGTGCGCATCGTACACGGAAAAGGCACCGGCGCACTGCGCAATGCCGTACACAATCACCTGAAACGCCTGAAATACGTCAAATCCTACCGTTTAGGGGAATTCGGCGAAGGCGATTCCGGCGTAACTATTGTAACGTTTAAGTAGGAGGTACAAACTGTCATGGCAGCAAAACAACGAATCCTGATCGTAGATGACGATGCTAACATCGCCGAACTGATTTCCCTATATTTAACGAAAGAATGCTACGACACCAAAATGGTGCATGATGGGGAGGAAGCTCTTAAGGCTTTCACCCAGTACCAGCCCAACCTGATCCTCTTAGACCTGATGCTTCCCGGCATTGACGGCTACCAGGTCTGCCGTGAGATCCGCTCCAAATCCAACGTCCCCATCATCATGCTCTCCGCCAAGGGCGAGATCTTCGATAAGGTGCTTGGCCTGGAGCTGGGGGCGGATGACTACATCATAAAACCCTTTGATTCCAAGGAATTGGTGGCGCGGGTGAAGGCCGTGCTTCGCCGTTTTCAGCCAGTGAAGCCTGCGGCTGCAGCTTCGAATATCAAATGTGTGGAGTATCCGGATCTCATCGTGAATCAGACCAACTACTCCGTCGTCTACTGCGGCAAGACGGTGGATATGCCGCCCAAGGAGCTGGAGCTTCTGTACTTTCTGGCCTCCTCGCCCAACCAGGTATTTACCAGGGAACAGCTGTTAGATCACATCTGGGGCTATGAATACATCGGCGACACAAGAACCGTAGATGTCCATGTAAAGAGACTCCGCGAGAAGATCAAGGACCATGAATCCTGGAGTTTGTCCACGGTCTGGGGAATCGGTTACAAGTTTGAGGTGAAATCGTGAAACGCATCCTTTATCTGAAAATCCTGGCCGGATACGCAGCCTTTGCCATCCTGGCCTTTGCAGCAGTGGTTACCTTTACCACGCAGCGAACCTACCATTATATGCTGGAAACGGAAGCAGACAGCCTGTACCGGGAAGCCAAGGCCATTGCTTCCAACTATGCCATCAACTATTACAAGGACTCACTGACTCTGGGAGACTTTCAGGAGCACCTGTCCACCCTGGACACTTACCTGAATGCCTCTATCTGGATCGTTGACACCCAGGGCAGGATCCTCATCGATTCCGACGCAGATACCACAGGAAATGCACCGACTGGGATCGAAGATTTCTCCATCACCAGCTTTGGCACCAGCTACTATCAGACCGGAACGTTTTTCCACACACTGGATCAAAAATCTCTGACTGTATATTCCCCCATCATTATCAATTACAAGGTGCGGGGTTACGTTTTGATACATAAACCAGTAGCACCAATCACACGCTACAGCGACGGATTCTTAAATATTTCGTATACCTCGCTGGCTATTATCATTCTCTGCTCCTTTGTGGTTCTTGGGATTTTCACCTGGACAGTGTACATCCCTATCCGCAAGATCACCAAAGCTGCCGACGCTTATGCTGCCGGGAATTTTGATGTCAAGATCAATCTCCATTCCAATGATGAGCTGGGTTACCTGGCTGCCTCCCTGAATTATATGGCCTCCGAGCTGAATACGCTGGAGGAGGATCAGCGGAAGTTCATCGCCAACGTTTCCCACGATTTTCGCTCCCCTCTGACATCCATCAAGGGCTATATCGAAGCTATCATGGACGGAACCATCCCTTACGAACTACAGGACAAATACCTGAATATCATCCTCATGGAAACAGACCGTCTGAACAAGCTGACCCAGAGCATGCTGGAATTGAACAAATTCGACTCTCACGGTGCCATGCTGGACATCTCCGACTTCGACATCAACAACACCATCAAGATGACCGTCCAATCCTTCGAGGGAACCTGTCTCAAGAAGAAGATCTCCTTCGAGCTGATCCTGACCGATCAGAAGCTGTACGTCACCGCCGACATGAGCAAGATCCAGCAGGTGCTCTATAACCTCATTGACAATGCGATCAAATTCAGCCACGCGGACTCCACCATCACCATCGAGACCACCGAACGCGGCGGGAAAGTATTCGTCTCTGTGAAGGACACCGGCATCGGAATCCCCAAGGACAGTCTGAAAAAAATCTGGGAACGCTTTTATAAGACAGATTCCTCCCGCGGCAAGGACAAAAAAGGAACCGGGCTTGGCCTTTCCATCGTGAAGGAAATCATCCAAGCCCACAATGAGAATATCAACGTCATCAGCACGGAGGGCGTAGGCACAGAATTCATCTTTACGCTGCCATTAAGCAAGAGCTGATTTTTATTGCAATTCTTTTCCTTAAGTGCTACATTAAAAATCCACACACACATGCGCATTAAATGTGCGTAAAATTTAATTTCTTCTTCTATTTTTTATCATCAAGCTCAATCCGCATCCGTCGCCAGCGCCTCTATAT